>CAVAGO010000032.1:0-23504 GCA_963588075.1 bacterium
GGATATATTTAATAGTTTAGTATTATTGGTGTGTTTTGTAGTTGGATTTATTATTCCAGATTTCTATTGTTTATTTATTAGAAGAAAGAGAACTGGTATATTAAATAAAAATATATTAAATGCAATTATTATTATGAATAATAGTTATAAAGCAAATGGAAGTACTGAACAAGCTATTTTAGATGTTATTGAGAGAACAGATGGAAAAGTAAGTTTTGAATTTAAAAAGGTCTTAAATGATATTAATATGGGAATTGATATAAGTAATGCTTTTTTAAGAATGTATAAGAGAGTTAAAAGTGAAGCTATTTTATATATTAGTAGAGTTTTAGAATTAGTTAATAAAAGTGGTATTAATATAGTAGATGCTTTCAATGTTATAGAAGCTAAATTAATAGAAGAAGAAAAATTTAATAATGAGATTAATTCACTTAAAGGAGTTAATAAATTTGCTTTAATAATATTTATGATATTACCACTTGTCTTTGTAATTAGTCTAATCTTATATAATAAGTTATATGTTGAAGTATTTATTGGATATATAGGTAGTTTTGTATTATCAATATTACTTATTATGTATTTATTCTATTTAATTATTATACATAGAATTTATAGGGGTGGTAGAAATGATAAATAGAGTAGGTATAAATTCTTATAATAGAATTAAAGATAAATTAAATAAGTTGGGATATAATATAAATCCTTTAATATTTATATATATGAGATTAATTAGTAGTTTACTATTATTTATTGTTTTATTATTTTTAGTAGATTATGGATATGTAGTAGCACCAATAGTAACTGTTTTATATTATGTATTTATTGAGGTAGTAGTATTAGATTTTAGTATTAAAGTTAGAGTTAAAGAGATAGAGTATGATGCTTTAGAATTTATGCCGATTTTTTTACTTAGTTTAAAGAGTGGAAGAAATGTAAAAAAATCTTTAGTTTATACGACTGATATTGTAGATAATACGTTATCTAATGAATTTAAGAAAGTATTATATGATGAAAAAATTGGTAAATCATTAGATGAAGCTTTAATGAATTTAAAATCAAGAATTCCTAGCGATTTAGTAGTTAATATGATTGTTAGTATTGTAGAAGCGAATAGATTGGGTAATAATATTAATGATAGTATTAATAATCAGTTATCATATATAGAAGATAAAAAGAAAAAGGGAATACTTAATTCTTATAAAGTAGTTCCACTTAAAATGGCGATTTCTAGTGTTATATTTGTTTTCTTAGTAATACTTTTACTAACTATTTGTAGTATTTGAAAGGACTTTGGTCCTTTTTTTGTTTGAATGAAAGAACGTAATTTGGTACAATAGTTAATACAAAGGAATATTGGTGGTTTTATGGGACAACAAATTATTACAGCATCATTATTAGATAGAATAAAGCACAACGATGTTTCAGCTTTTGAAGAATTTTATAATAGTATATCTCCTATAATAGATAAATGTTATAGAAGTTATAAATACTTAAGTAAAGATGTATATTTAGAGATAGTAAAAGATACACTTCATTATTTTGTAAATAGTGTAGATATTAAAGAAAATTATGATTATTATGGTTTATTAGAAAAGAATTTTACAAAGTTTGTTAATTATAGATTAGGTTTCTTTGCTAAGGATCCTGATTATAATATTATTTATGATTTTTTAGTTAATACAAAGAAGAATATATTTGTTAATCTATGTTTATTTTTAAGAAGAATAGATTATGGAGATGATATAAATTTATATATTCAATTACTTGATACTTATAAAGTATTAGGTCAGTATATAGAGATTATTATTGGTAAGACAACTAATATTACTACTAAGTGGATTGATTCACATTCTTCTAATAAGATAATGGCTATTTTTATTAGAGCTTATATGTTACAACATGATATAGAAGAATTAGATGATGATTATTTAGATACAATTGAAGATAAGATTACAACTGGTTCTTTGGATGAGAAAGAAGAAACTATTGAATATGATGATAAGTATGTAGAAACAGATATAGTAAAAGCTTATTTACTGGAGATAGGTGCTTATCCGTTATTGAAACCGGAAGAAGAAGTTGCGTTATTTAAACAGTTTGAACTAGGTGATGAAGCAGCGAAAGATAAAATAGTTAATTCTAATTTAAGGTTGGTTGTTTCAGTTGCTAAGAAACATTCTGGTAGAGGTTTACCTTTATTAGATTTGATTCAAGAAGGTAATTTAGGATTAATTAGAGCAGTAGATAAATACGAGGTAGATAAAGGATTTAGATTTAGTACTTATGCTACTTGGTGGATTAGACAAGCGATTACAAGAGCGATAGCTGATTATGGAAGAAATATTAGAGTACCAGTTCATATAGTAGAAAAGTTAAATAAATTACGTAAGTTACAAAAAGAATATATGGCAATGCATGGTAGAGAACCTAATATGATAGAAATTTCTTTATCTTTAGATATTCCAATGGAGCAAGTTACAGAGTTATTTAAATGGATGGCTGATACTTCAAGTATAAATCAAGTAATTGGTGATGAAGAAGATACAGAGTTGGGAAGTTTTATACCAGATAAAGTTAATATTGAAGATGACTATGTTACTAGTGATATGCAAGTAACAGTACGTAAGATGGTTGAGAATTCAAAACTAGATGATCGTTTAAAGATGATTATTTATTATAGATACGGCTTTTATGATGATAGAGTTTATACATTAGAAGAAGTAGGTCAGATGCTTGGTTTAACAAGAGAAAGAGTTAGACAGCTTGAAGTTAAGGCGATAAGAAAATTACGAAGATCAAAATCTATATATTCTTGTATTGATTATTTAGATGATCCAAATGGAGCGATGGCTTTTATAAAAGCAACGAGAGGAAATTACAGTTACGGAAGTCAAGCTAATATATTAGAGAAAAAAGAAGATGTTTTAAAAATAGATAATGGAAAGAAGGATGATGATATGGCTAAAGGAAGAGATACTAAGAACTTATTTTATTATTTCGAAGTTGAAGGTGATGATAAGTTAAAACTTATAGATTGTATTGAAACTTTAAATGCTGATTATAGGGAAATTCTTGTTAAAAGATGTGGTGTTAACTATGATGGAGAAGTTGATACTCTTTTAAATTCAAATGAAAGAACAAAGTTTTATTCAACTATACTTCCTAAATTAAAGATGGCTTTTGATTTAGTTAAACCTTTAGAACGTGGTAGTGAAGAGTATTTAGAAAAGATTTCTTTCTTATTTAATGCTAGTACTAGTAATACTAAACCTAGTAAATTAACTAATTTAATTGCTTATTTTGATAATGCTTATACTTTAGAAGAATTAAAAACTGTTATAGATAGTTTAGAAGAGATAGAAAGAGATACTATTTATAGTGTTTGTGGACCTTTATTAGATGGGGAGAATACTAAGGAAGTTAGTAGGACTTTAAGAAGTAAATTTAATACTGGTTTTATGCCTAAGGTAAGAGTTAGATTAGCTAAATTATATCCTGGTCGTAATAAAGCAGTTGATGAGTTTGGAAAGAGAAAAAGTACGGGAGATGCTGTTAAAACTAGAGGAAGAAAACCTGCTGTTAAGCATGATTTACCTGATTTAGGTGTTGTTACTGGTGCTAAAGTAGCTGAGGAGAAACCGGCATTTCCTGGTATTGTTATTCAAGAAGATGTTCCTGTAGAAGATAATAAGGTTGTGGTTAATAAACCTGTTGTTACTCAAGAAGAGAAACCAATGTTTCCAGGTATTGAACCTGATACTGCTCCAGTAATTAAGAAAGCTGAAGTAGTAGAAACTCCTAAGAAAGTTGTTGTTAGTGTGCCAGCTGAAGAGGAAAAACCAATGTTCCCAGGAATTCCTAAGGTTCAAGAAAATACCGGTAATGAGTTAGAAGGCGAAAAAGCAGAACCACCTGTTTCGGCTCCGAGAATTATTGATGATCAACCGGTAGAACACAAAGTGACAGAACAAGTTAATCCGACTGAAAGGGCAGCGGTAGATGAAACAGTTAAAGATGAAAAAGGATTTACGAAGAAAGATTACGAAATAATTCAAATGATTATTAATTCAACTGAATTTAAAGAAATGATAAAAATGAAATTTCCATTAGAAGAAGTAATGGTAGCAACATTGTTACATTATGGTTATCAAGGAAGAACCTTTACGGTAGATGAAATTGCAGCGTTTTTAAATACAACAAGAGAAAATGTAGTAGATATTGCAAGACGTAGTACACAAACATATCGTGAATTAATTAATAGAAAACTTGATATGTATGAACAAGCATTAATAAAAGGATTAAAGTAAGATAAAAATTTTTTAAGAAAGGAGGATTTATATGTTATTTAGTAAACAAGATTATGAATATCTATTAAATTCATTAAGTAAAAAGTTTGCTTTATATGAATTTATTGATAATAATTATTTAATGAATATGTTAGATAGTTTAATGAATGATGGATGTTTTGAAAATTTAAAAATAGTTGCTGAAGAATTAAGTAAAGATATGAATCCTCTTTTCCATATAAGTTTTAGAATACAAAATTATTTATATTATAAGATTTGTAAGTTATGTGAAGATGATATAGAAGTATTACTTAATTTAGTAGAAGATAAAAGAAGAGTAATTAATCTGATATTTAGAAAGATGAAAGTAGAAGATGATACTAAGTTAGATGATTATGTTATGAATATAGCTTCTTTATATAATGGAGTAGAATCGTTTGATAGTTTTGTTACTAGGTATGTAATGTCAGCTATTAAAGGAGTTCAATTTGAAGTAGAAAAAGCTCCGGTATTATGTGTTGCTAAAGAACCAGAGATAGTTGATGATAAGAAGAAAAAGAATAAGGGTAAGAAAAAGAAGAACAAAGATAAACAGAAAGCAATTGTTTCAATAATTGAAACTAAACCTAAGGAAGTAGAAACTAAACCTAAGGAAGTAGTTGAAGGAGTTCTGCCAATTGCAGTAAATACTTCTATTCAAGAAGAGATACTGGTTGAAATTGATGAAGTTACTCAAGAAGTTGGAGATAGTCAAGAAATTGTTAGCGAAGTCGTTTCGGAAGAAGTTTTAGATAATACAGGAGAAGAAAGTGCTCCTGAAATAGTAGAAGAAAAGACTTGGTATCAAAAGTGTTTAGATAAGTGTGAAGATATAGTTGGTACTGGTATAAGAGATAACTTTATTACAATGGTATTAATGAGTGATTTAGTAGATAAAGTTACTATGATAGAAGATGAAGGTTATAAGATATATTTCTTAATGAGATTTGGTTTTATGAATGAAAGCTTTTATACTAGGGAAGAAATAGCTTTAGTAATGGATGTTTCTTTGGAAGATGTTATTAAGTATGAAAGATATACTTTAAGTACTTTGAGAGATTATATTAATAGAGCAGTAAATAATTACGAAGAATATATTTTAAGAAAATAAAGACCTTTGTGGTCTTTTTTTAGTTTTAGTATTATGATATACTTAATAGTAGGTAATAATAAAAAGGGATTGATGTTTCATGAAAGATAATTTAGAAATGACACAACAACTTAGTGGAAAAGATAGATTATTTGAAATTATTGGTGTTTTAAAGAAACATAATATTTTAGACGGAATAAATCCTGTAAGATTAAGAGAAATATTAGAAGATTTAGGGCCAACTTTTATAAAAGTAGGACAAATATTATCTAATCGTCCTGATATGTTATCTAAGGAATATATTGATGAACTTGGTAAATTGAGAAATGAAGTAAATCCAATGAGTTATCAGGAAGTACTTGATATACTTAATGAAGAATTTGATAAAAGATTATTTCAAATATTTATATCGATAGATAGAGAACCTCTTGGTAGTGCTTCAATTGCACAAGTACATAAAGCTGTTTTAAAAGATGGTACTGATGTTGTAATTAAAGTACAAAGACGTAATATTAAAGAAATAATGGTAACTGATATTAAAGTTTTAAGAAAAGCTTTAAAGATGTTACATGTCGAAAAGATATTTCAAAATATAGTGTCTTTTGATGAAATCTTAGATGAACTTTTAAGTACGACTTTAGAAGAGATGAACTTTTTAATAGAAGCAGAACATGTAAGTGAGTTTTATGATGCTAATAAAGAAGTAAATTACATAAAAGTACCAAGAGTAATTAAAAAATATACAACAGAAAAAGTCCTTGTTATGGAACATATACAAGGTTTTAATGTGATGCAACGTGAAGAGTTAATTGAAGCGGGGTATGACTTGAATGAAATAGGCAACAAACTAGCAGATAATTTTATATATCAAGCTTTAGATATTGGGTATTTTCATGCTGACCCACATCCTAATAACATAATTATTACAGATGGTAAAATAGGTTATATAGATTATGGAATGATGGGAAGATTAAACTCACGTAATAAAGAATTGTTAAAACAATGTATGGTAGCAATCTTTAATAATGAGATTAAAGAAGTAGAAAGATTACTTTTAATATTATGTGATGTTAGTGGAGATATTGATCATAATAGATTATGTAAAGATTTAGAATTAATTTTAGATAAAAATAAAACTACAGGAATTAGTGATATAAATATTACCAAGTTTGCTAATGAATTAATAGATATACTAGGTAGAAATGGTATTAAAATACCTAAAGATATAACAATGTTAGTAAGAGGTATTGTAGTATTAGAAGGAACATTAGAAGTAGTAAGTCCTGATATAAATCTAATGCAAGTATTTGAAAATAAAGTTAAACAAAATAGTTTAAAAAACTTATTTAAAGAAGAGAATTTAATAAAAGAAGCTGGACATTTTATGTCGTCTTTAGGTAGTATGAATAGACTTCCTTATGATTTACATACTTTCTTTAAAAGTACAACTAGGGGAGATACTAAATTTAATATAGAAATTACTGATAGTAATAAATACTTAGATAGATTTGAAAAAATGATACATAGAATTGTTGTTTGTATATTAGATGTTGCTTTTATAGTAGGAGCAGCTTTAATGGTTTCGAATGGAATTGAAACTAATGAACAGAAATTCTTATTTTATCTATTCTTTATAGTTGGTTTAGTACTTACTATATGGTTATTTATAAAGATGTATTTTGATAAATTAAATAGAAAGAAATAATAAAGGAGAGTAGTTATGGATAAAAATTTAAAGACAACATTGATTATTACTTTTCTTTTATTTTCATTTATTATATTTTTAATATATTTATTATATTGTTTTGCTTATTATGATAAGAATCAAGAAGAAGAATATTATAATTATGTTCTTAATGAAAAGTATGATTTTATCTATGAAAATATGGCAGATAAAGATGGTATTTCAAAGGATAAATTTAATAAAGTATTAGATATAATGTATGATAAGAAGAATCTTAAAGATATATATTATTTATATTATAGAGATAGTGATGCTATTGAATTAGAAGATTTTATTAATAAATATTATTATGGTGATGTTAAGATAACTAGTGATGATATTATATATAGTATTAATGGTAAGACAGGTTTATTTAAGAGAAGAGCTATCTTTTATAAAAGTATTAATTTAGTTAATAAAAAAGGTCATAAAAGTAGTTTAGGTGTAAAAAGAAATGTTTCTTTTGTAGTAGAAGATGGTTCGAAGTTAAAGATAGACAATGAAGAAGTAGAATGTAATCAAGGAGTATGTAGTATTAATAAGATATTTGGGGGATTACATGAAATTAATTATGTATCTAATGGTTATGAATATTATGGATTAATTAATATTGTTAAAGATAAACAAAGTATAGAGATTACTAATATTGATACTTTAGTTAGAATTGATTTAGTAAGTGATAATGATATATTAGTTAGTAATACTGAAGATGTAGAAGAGTATGATTTAAAAGTAGGTAAATATTCTTTAAATAAATGTTATTTAAGTTTTGGATGTCCTTCTAATAAGAAATCTTATATACAGTTAAATGAAGATGGTAGTTGTCAATTATATACTTATATTACTCTAGATCAAGCAGGAGATTTATATAATGGGACATATACTAGAGAAGGGAATTTTCTAGTTATGAAATTTGATGGTCATACTTATCAAGTTTTTGATTATGATACTAAAGAATCTACTGATATTTCTGCAGAAGTTGATATAGAAATGCGTTATAAAATAGAAGAAAAATATGGATTAGTAAGTGATTCTTATAAATTTAAATTTAGTGAATAGATTAAAAATCTATTCTTTTTCTTTTAATGAGTACAAATGTATGATATACTAGTTCAGAAGGGTGTGTATAAAATGTTTAATTATATAAAAGGTAAGATAGGTTCTTATGGACCTAATTATATTAGTTTAGAAAATAATGGGATAGGTTATTTAATTTATGTACCTAATCCATATTCATATCAAGAAGATAAAGAATATAAGGTATATATTTATAATCATATAAGAGAAGAAGAATTTACTTTATATGGGTTTAAAACTGAACAAGAAAGAGACTTCTTTTTAAGATTAATTAATGTTAAAGGAGTTGGCCCTAAGTTAGCTTTACCAATACTAGCTAGTCCAGTTGATAGTATTTATGATGCTATTGAAAGAGAAAATATTTTGTATTTAACTAAATTTCCGAAAGTTGGAGATAAAGTAGCTAGACAAATTATTTTAGATTTAAAAGGTAAATTAGTTAGAAATGATGATTTATTTACTAATGATGGTTTAGATGAATTAATGGCTGTATTAGATAGTTTAGGATACAAAAAAGGTGATGTTAAGAAGATACTTCCTCAAGTTGATGCATCACTTCCTATTGAACAACAGATAAAAGATGCGTTAAAATTACTTATGAGGTAGATATAATGATTATAGGCATTGATATTGATGATACTATTTCTCATACAAATGATAAGTTAATAGAAGCAGCTTATAAATTTGATATGGAACATGTAAAAGGGAAAGGCTATAAAAATAAGAAGGCTTATTCTTTTATGGAGATGTTTTATTGGAGTGTAATTGATGTTGATCGTTTTTTAGATTCTATAAGAAATAGTAAATTCTTTTTAGAGGTTGAACCGATTAAAGATTCAGTAGAGTACATTAATAAAATGTATGATGAAGGTAACAAGATAATTTTTATTACAAGAAGACAGAATTCGTTTAAAGTGAAACATATGACTAAGAAATGGTTAAAGAGTCATGGATATAAATATCATAAATTAGTACTAGGAGCTAAGTATAAAGGTGAAATTTGTGATAATGAAGGTGTTTCTTTCTTTGTTGATAATGATTTAAAAAATGTTTTAGCAGTTAAAGATTATAATATTGAAGCAGTCTTAATGGGAGATAACTATAATAAGGATGAAAATGATGTAGAAAGAGTTAGTTCTTGGAAAGAAATATACAAGAAATATAAGGAGGTTTTGAAACATGGGAAGAATAGTTGATGGTGATAAAAGAGAAGATTTAGATTTTGATCAATCGATTAGACCAGCTTCTTTGTCTGAATATGTTGGACAAACTGATATTAAAGAAAATTTAAAAGTCTTTATTAAAGCTTGTAAAATGAGAGATGAAGTACTTGATCATGTTTTATTATATGGGCCTCCAGGATTAGGAAAAACTACTTTAGCTCATATAATTGCGCATGAAATGGGAACTAATATTAGAACAGCTTCAGGTCCTTCTATTGAAAAGAGTGGTGATTTAGCAGCTATTCTTTCACAATTAGAACCAGGCGATGTATTATTTATTGATGAAATTCATAGAATTCCAAGATATATTGAAGAAATATTATATCCAGCTATGGAAGATTTTGTGTTAGATATTGTTATAGCTAATGGAGATGGAACTAGTAGAAATTTAAGAATTGATTTGCCACCTTTTACTTTGGTTGGGGCAACTACTAGAGCTGGTGATATTTCTGCGCCATTAAGAGATAGATTTGGTATTACTTCTAAACTTAGCTATTATACTGATGATGAGTTATATCAAATAATATGTCGTACTAGTAAAGTATTAGGGATGCCAATTGAAGAAAGTGCTGCTCATGAACTTGCAAGACGTAGTAGAAAGACACCACGTATTGCGAATAGATTATTTAAACGTGTAAGAGATTTTGCTTTAGTATTTGAACAAGATGAAATAGATGATGAAATTACTAAAACATCTTTAAAGAGATTAAAAGTAGATGAGGATGGTCTAGATCAAGTAGATATCCAATACTTAGATGCTTTAATTACAAAGTTTAATGGTGGACCAGTTGGAGCACAGACTGTTGCAACATCAATTGGTGAAGAAGTAACGACAATTGAAGATGTTGTTGAACCATATTTATTACAGGAAGGATTTGTTAAAAGAACTCCAAGAGGTAGAGTAGCAACAGAAAAAGCTTATAAGCATTTAAATATAGAGTATGATCCAAACAGTTCTAATAAATAGAACTGTTTTTGTTTGTTTAAAATTTTACTATGTATGTTATAATGAATTTAGAATAGAGATGATATTATGGAAGAAAAAGAACAAAACACTAATGAAAATAAGGTTGTTAGTAAGAAATTCATGATAATTACGGCAAGTATTCTTACTTTACTAGGAATATGCTATGGATTTATTTATTTTAGTTTCTTTAATGATACTAATAATGATAAAAAAGAAGAAAAGAAAGAAATAACATGTTCTGGAACATTAAAATATTTAGTAGATGATTATTATGATGTTAGGGAGTCTATTGAAATAAGTGAAAAGGATGCGACCGAGCTTTATAATAAAATTGATTTAGAAAAGTTAGAAAAAATAGATGATGAACTTAGTGATTATTCATATGAATTAGAAGTTTGTGATATAAAGATAAGCTATTCTAATGGTGGAAATGTTGTTTATTATAAGGATAATTATTATAAACTTGGTAAATATGAAGATGATGTTATTACTTTAATAGAAAAGTATTTTAATGAAGAAGAAAAAGTTTTATTTTATGCTTTAGGTGATAATGTTATTAGTTATCCTTTGAGTACTGGAGATCAAGCAGCTATAAGAGATGAACTTGAAAAGATGGATTATAGTGAAGTTTATGTTGATTTAGCTATTTTAGGTAATTATTTATTGGTAGTTGATAATCAAAAGATTTATTTTGATGATTTTGATGGATATGCTGATTATAATGGTTACATTGTTAAACTTAGTGCTGATTTATTAGCTTTATTAAAACATTATACTACTTCTAATATTAATGACGGAGAATGTTGTTCTTGTTGTCCTGATTTAAAACCAGGAGAATCTTGTATTGCTTTATGTTGTCCTTGTGGGAATAACTAAAAGATAAAGTATTCACAAATATTTAAATTAATGATAAAATTATAGTGTACTTAGGAGAGTGTGTTAAATGGAAGATAAGACTAGTTTATTTGATGTAAGTATTATCAAAAAGAAATTAATATCTTCAACATTAAAAGAAGTTTATGCTGCTCTTGAAGAAAGAGGATATAACCCAATAAATCAAATTGTGGGATATCTAATTAGTGGAGATCCCGGTTATATATCTAACTACAAGGAATCTAGAAGTAAAATACTAGAATTTGATAGAGCAGAAGTAATGGCGATTATTTTAGAGGAGTATTTGAGTAAATAATGAGATGTTTAGGTTTGGATTTAGGGACAAAAACCTTAGGTCTTGCAATGTCTGATAAGTCAAATATGATAGCTTCACCTTATAAGGTTCTTCGCTGGGACGGAGAAAATTATGAGATGCTTTTTGCTGGGTTGGACTCAATAATAAAAGATAATAACATTACGGATTTAGCTTTAGGTTTACCTAAGAATATGAATAACACACTTGGTTTTGCTGCAGAAAGAAGTTTAAAATTTAAGGAAGCTTTAGAAAGTAGATATAATATGGAAGTCAAAATGATTGATGAAAGATTATCGACTGTTGAAGCAACCAATTATCTTCTAGAAGCAGATATGAGTAGAAAAAAGAGAAAGAAAGTTATAGATGGTGTAGCAGCAAGTATAATACTTGATACATATCTAAAAATGAAAGGAAAATAAAAAATGAACGAAGAAAAAAAAGGTGTTTTTACAATTGTAAATGATAAGGGAGAAGAAGTAGAATGCGAAATACTTTTCACATTTGATTCTGATGAAACTAAAAAAAGTTATATAGTTTATACTGACAATACATTGGATGAAGAAGGAAGTACAAAAGTTTATGCTTCTGTATATGATCCAACTGGACAAAATCCAGCATTAATGCCAATTGAAACAGAAAAAGAATGGTTAGTTATCGAAAATATTTTATCTTCAGTACAACAAAAAATAGATGAATCTCAAGCCACTGAAGCTTAGTAATTAATGAAAAAGAAAATATTAATTATAGTTATCGCTATATTTTCTTTTTTTGTAATAGGATTAGTAGGATTAGGAATTTTTTATAATACTTCATTAGAAGCAGTTCATAAAAACGAAAATGATATAAAAGAAGTTACGTTTATTATTAAGAGTGGAACATCATCTAATAATGTAGTAGATCAATTATATGAGAAAAACTTGATTAAGAATAAATATGTTGGTTATGTATACTTAAAATTACATAATGAATATGTTATTCAAGCTGGTGTTTATGAACTTAATACAGGGATGGATTTTGAAGAAATAATGGAAGTATTAGGAACTGGTAAAGTAGTAGATAATAGTATATCTGTTACTTTTATTGAAGGAAAAAGAATTACTAACTATGTAAATGTTATTAGTACAAAATTTGGATATAGTGAAGAAGAAATACTAAAAGTAATTAGTGATAAAGAGTATTTACAAGAATTAATAGATAAGTATTGGTTCTTGACTGAAGATATATTAAATGATAAATTATATTATGCACTTGAGGGATATTTAGCTCCTAATACTTATTTTTTTGATCAAGATGCTAGCATTGAAGATATAATTGAAAAATTATTAGATGCTACTGAAACACAATTAAATGAGTATAAGGATGATGTAGAAAATAGTGAATATTCAATTCATGAAATGTTAACTATTGCAAGTATTGTAGAACTTGAAGGTGCAAATAGTAATGATAGACGTGGGGTTGCGGGAGTCTTTTATAATAGACTAAAAGCTGGTTGGAGTTTAGGTAGTGATGTAACTACTTACTATGCTGCTCGTGTTGAAATGAGTGAAAGAGATTTATATCAATACGAAATAGATGATGTAAATGATTACAATACTAGAGTAGCAGCAATGGCTGGTAAATTACCAGTAGGACCAATCTGTAATCCAGGAATGGATTCAATTGTCGCAGCTTTAGAACCAGAAGAACACGATTATTATTTCTTTGTTGCAGATAAAAATATGAAAACTTATTTCACTAAAACAAATAGTGAACATATTGCTGTAATCAATGAATTAAAAAATAATGGTTTATGGTACGTTTATGAATAGGTGATAAAAATGAGAGAAAAAATTATAGAAATGGAAGAATATGCGAAAGAGCATAATGTTCCAATAATTGAAAAAGATTCAATAGCTTTCATAATGAAATTTATTAAAGCTAACGATGTAAAAGAAATACTAGAAATAGGTAGCGCAATTGGTTATTCAGCAATACTTATGGCATCCGTTAAAGATGATATAAAAATAACTACTATCGAACGTGATGAAACTAGATATATGGAATGTCTTAAAAATGTTAAAAAATGTGACATGCAAGATAAAATAAATGTTGTATATCAAGACGCATTAGAAGTTAATCTATCTGGAGTATCTTATGATTTAATATTTATTGATGCTGCTAAGGGACAATATACGAAGTTTTTTGAAAAATATAAATATTTCTTAAAACCTAGTGGAGTTATTATATCTGATAATTTAAAATTCCATGGACATGTAGGTAATAGAAATAATATAGCTAATAGAAATCTAAAACAATTAGTAGGTAAAATTGAAAATTATATTGATTTTCTTAAAGATAATGAAGAATTTGAAACTAAATTTTATGATGTTGGAGACGGCTTATCTGTAAGCATTAGAAAAAATGATATCTAATATATTAATTTACGTAGATGATATTAATCGTATAGATGATTATAGAAAAGCAGGTGTATCTGCTTTTCTTTTTGCTTTAGAAGGATTTTGTGTTGGATATAAAACATATTCTTTAGAAGAGATAAGTAAAGTTGAAGTTTCAAATAAATATATAATTTTAAATAGAGTTTTAGATTGTAAAGATATAGATAGATTAAAAGAATTATTACCTAGTATAAAAGATATTAAGGGATTAATATTTGAAGATATTGGAGTTTATAACTTAGTAAAAGATATGAATTTGGGTATGGAGTTAATCTTATTCCAAAATCATTTTGGTACTAATGCACGTTCTGTTAATTTTTGGTTAGATAGAGTAGATAGTATGTTTATTAGTAATGAGATTACTAAGGAAGAAGTATGTACTATTTTAGATAATGTAAGTAAGGATGTTGTACTTCATTTATTTGGGTATAATCAAGTAATGTATTCGAGAAGGTTATTATTAACTAACTGGAGTGATCAATTTGAAATACCTAATAAGAATACTAATGTAATAGTAGATAGAGCTACTAAAGTTAAATTTAGAGTAATAGAGAATGAATATGGAACTGTAATGTATTCAGATAAGATATTTAACGGAAAAGAATTATTAGGTCTTAAAAATGTTAAATATTATTATGTTAATACTATGTTAGTAGATCATTCTGTTGTAATGGATTTCTTAACTAATAGTGGTCATAGTAGTGATGAAGAAGATAATGGTTTCTTAGATAGAGAGACTATCTATAAATTGAAAGAGAGGAACAAATAATGGGTGTTTTAGAGTTACTTGCTCCTTCTGGAGATTTAGAGAGATTAAAGATTGCTTGTTTATATGGGGCAGATGCTATATATATAGGTGGTCAAGATTATAGTTTAAGAGCTAATGCTTTAAACTTTAGTTTAAGTGATATAGAAGAAGCTGTTAAGTATGCACATTCTTTAAATAAGAAGGTATATGTTACAGTAAATATAGTGTTTCATGATAAAGATTTAACTGGTGTAGAAGAATATTTAGTTAACTTAGATAGAATTGGTGTAGATGCTATTATAGTAAGTGATGTTGTTATAATGGATTTATGGAAGAAATTAGGTCTTAAGTTAGAGTTACATGTTAGTACACAAGCTTCTTCACTTAATTATGAAGTAGTTAAATTTTATAAAGATTTAGGAGCTACTAGAGTAGTTTTAGCTAGAGAAGCTTCGAGAGAAGATATTAAACGTATTAAAGATGAAACTGGTGTAGAAATAGAATGTTTCGTACATGGAGCAATGTGTACTACGATAAGTGGTAGATGCGTATTATCTAACTATGCTACTAACAGAGATAGTAATAGAGGTGGATGTGCTCAAGTATGCAGATTTGTCTTTGATGCAGATAATACAGATCAAATATTTAGTATGACCCCAAAAGATTTAAATATGATTTCTAATATAGAAGAAATGATTAAAGTAGGAGTTAATTCATTTAAAGTAGAAGGTCGTATGAGAAGTGTTTATTATATAGCGACTGTTATAAGTGTTTATAGACATCTAATTGACAAAATTGTTAATAAAACTTTAGATAATGCATATACTAAGTATAGCTTAAGTGTACTAAATAGATGTGCAAACAGAGATAGTACGGAACAATTTTTCAATGGTTTACCTGGGAAAAATGAACAATATTTCTTAAGTGATAGAGATGAAATAAGTAATAAAGATTTCTTAGGAATAGTTGAGTCTTATGATAGTGAAAATGGTGTAGTTACATTAGAACAAAGAAATTATTTTAAACCAGGAGATGTTGTAGAATTCTTTGGTCCTAACTTAGAACCAGTTACATTTACAATGCCTGAGGAAATAACCGATAAAGACGATAATTTAATAGAAGTAGCTAATCATCCAAGGATGATTGTTAAATTTAAAGTACCTTTCAAATTATGTCAATATGATATGATGCGAATAAAAGTGTTTGACATTTCAGAATTTTTATAGTATTCTTAGGAAGATGTTTTTTGAAGGAGATGCTTGTTATGGCAAATAAAGATGAAATTCTATTAACAGCAAAAGGATTTGCTGAATTAGAAGAAGAATTAAATGAACTAAGAACTACAAAAAGGGAAGAAAATATTCAAGCTATTAAAGAAGCTAGAAGTCATGGCGATCTATCTGAGAATTCAGAATACGATGCTGCTAGAGATGAGCAAGCTAAAATTGAAGCTAGAATACAAGAATTAGAATATAAATTAGAACATGCAACTATTATTGATAGTAAAGATAAAGATACTGTTAATGTTGGTTGTGATGTTACAATACTTTATGTAGATGATGAAGAAGAAGATACATATAGTATAGTTGGATCACTTGAAGCTGACCCATTTGAAAATAAAGTAAGTAATGAATCACCAATTGGAGCTGCTTTAATAGGTAGCAAAGTTGGAGATGTTATTCCAGTAGCTGGACCTAATGGTACTTATGATATAAAAGTACTTAAGATTGCTTAGTCTTAAGGACTTTTTTTATTGTAATTATAAGGAAATTTAGGTATAATATTGAATGTTGAAGGAGAAGTGGAAAATGAAAAATGTACACGATATAGAAATTGAAATTAAAGGTACTGAATGGGAAACAATCCTTGATGATACTTTTAAGAAAAGAATAAAGGATATGAAGATTGACGGATTCAGAAAAGGTAAATGTCCAAAAAATATTTATTTACAAAAATTTGGTGTTGAATCATTATATATGGATGCTGTTGATGCTGCTGCTAGTAAAGCTTATGCTACTGCATTAAATGAAAATGATTTAGTTCCTGTTTGTGAACCTAAAATGGATGTTAAAGAAATCGATAAAGATCATGTTAAATTCGTATTTACTATTATTACTAAACCTGAAGTTAAATTAGGAAAATACAAAGATTTAGGTGTTAAGAAAGATGCTGTTAAAGTAACTAAGAAAGAAATTGAAGAAGAAGTTGCTAGATTAGCTTCAAGATTTGCTGAAATCGTTGTTAAAGAAAGTTGTAAAGTAGAAGAAGGAAATACTGCTGTTATTGATTTTGAAGGTTATGTTGATGGAGAAAAATTAGACGGTGGTACTGGTGCTAATTATCCATTAGAAATTGGTTCTCATACATTTATTCCTGGATTTGAAGAAGGAATCGTAGGAATGGAAGTTGGTGAAACTAAATCTTTAGATTTAACTTTCCCTGAAGAATATACTAAAGAATTAGCTGGTAAAGCAGTTAAATTTGATGTTACTGTTAGAGAAATTAAAGAAAGAGTTTTACCTGAATTAAATGAAGACTTCTATGCTGACTTAGGTTTTGAAAATATCAAGACTGAAGAAGAATTCAATAAAGAAATTAAAAAAGTTATTGAAGAAAGAAAAAATGAAGAAGCTAAAAACAAATATATTGACGAAGTATTAGAAGCTGCTGCTAAAAATATGAAAGTTGAATTAAATGAAGAAATCATTGATGATGAAGTTCATAGAATGTTAAATCAATTTGGTCAACAATTACAAATGCAAGGTATTTCATTAGATCAATACTTACAATTTACTGGGGCTACTCATGAAGATATGCATAAACAAATGGCTCCTGAAGCAGAAAAACGTGTTAAATATCGTTATTTAATTGAAGAAGTTGCAGATGCAGAAAAAATTGAAATCAATGATGCAGATGCTGAAGCTGAAGCAGAAAAAATGGCTGCTGAATATGGAGTAGATAAAGTTGAATTCTTATCTCATTTTGGTGGTTTAGATGTTGTTAAATACGATATGAGAATGCGTAAAGCTTTAGAAATTCTTGGAGAAGAAAAATAGTAGTTGAAATTCAACTACTTTTTTAATGCTATAAATTTTATTTATGATATAATACTATTATAAATATAATAGGTGATATAAATGTTTAACAAAAGTAAAGATGAAAATGTAAAGCAAGAAAATAAAGATATAAAAGATATTGATATCAAAGAAGAAAAGAAAGACAAGAAAAAGAATCCTTATTATTTGTTTTTATCTTTTGTAATAAGAAGAATGAAAGAAGATAAACTTTATTTATTCTCTTTTATAATTACATTAGGTTTTGTAATAGTTTTCTCTTTATATAATATTTCAGAAGCTGAAGGTTTATATAAAGTAAAAGAAAAAGAAACTGGTGTTACCAATAATGTAACTCCAACAGTTGATTCTAATTTAAATACTTCTAATACTAGTGAAGAATTAGATATAAAAGATTATGTTGGTATATATAGTAAAGAGGTTATTTTAGATACTCCTTTAGTAATTAATGAAACTTGTAGTATTAGTACTTATAAAGTTGCTTACCAAATTAAGAAAGATAAGAGTATTAGTAAATATTTTATAAATGATTGTATTGGTACTGTGGAGATATGGAGTGATGAGCTTTCTTACGTTTCTACGGGTGGTGCACGTTATATAAGCGCTAATAACATTCATTATTTATTTGCGGCTTCTAGTATGAAAGAAGTAGATGGTGATACTTTTAAAATAGATGACGATTTAAGTAGTTTAAAGAATAAGATTAAACTAAGTAATACAGAAGTTTATTTTGAAGATAAGAGTATTATAGTTATGACTTATGATAATTTATATTTACTAAATGATAGTGTTGGAACTGATGTATTAGGTGAATATAAAAGTAATGGTGGAGCATTAGATAAAAAGGTTTATAAATCTGCTACAAAACGTCAATTTAATTTTATAGTATTTAGTAATGGTGAAGAATTAAATTGTTATACAGTTGGAGATGAAACTTTTGTAGATGGTTCTTTATATAAGATTTATACTATTAAATATAATAGCGAAACAGGAAAGTTTAATGATCCAAAAGAAATTTTATCAAGAAACAAAAGTGCAGGTTGTACTACTTATGACGAAGATTTAGAGACATTAAAAGAGTAAAAGTGTAAAGTAAATGGATATAAAAAGGTGTTATAGAACCTATAAAAGCACTTTATAAGGGCGAAAATAAAGGCAAAAAAATAATTTCGCCTTTTTTTGTTGTAAAAAAATGTAAAAGACATAGACAAAAAAATACTAAAAATATATAATAAACATTAATGTGAAATTGAAATCTTGGAGGAGGCGAAACATGACAAATAATTTACCAGTAATGCTTCTTAAAAGGATTGTCCTTTTACCTCTTCAAGATGTAAGACTTGATTTAAATAATGATGTAAGTAGTAGAGTAATTGATTTAGCGATGTACAAACATAATGGGGAGATTTTGATAGTTTGTCCAATAGATCCTTATGAGGAATCGCCGGATGTTTCTGATTTGCCTTCTGTTGGGGTAGTTGGAAAGATAAAGAGCAAAATGGAATTACCTAATGGTAATTTAAGAATTGTTGTAAGTGGAACAAAGAGAGTTAAGATACTTGAGTATGTTAATGAAATTGCTGATGGTGATATTTTAAAAGCTCATACTATGGAAATTGAATTACCAAGATTTGAAGAAGTAGAAGAAATTACTTTAAGAAGGAAATTACTTGAGTTATTAAATGATTATATAGAATGTTCTTCTACAATGAGTAATAGTGTTTTATCTAGTGTTAAAGATATAAATGATATTAATAAGATTACTGATATAATTGTTTCATTTATGCCTTTTACAATAGAAAAAAAATTACTTTATATGCAAGAAATTAATCCCTTACATAGAGCGAATGCATTAGTGTATGATTTATCAATAGAGTTACAAGTTGCACAATTAGATTTAAGGTTGGATGATGCTTTAAGAGAAGATTTTGAACGTAATCAAAAAGAATTCGTCTTAAGAGAGAAAATGGATGAAATAAAGAAGCAACTTGGTGAGACAGATGTTAAAGATGAACTTATAGGTGATTATTTAGAAAGAATAAATAATTTAAAATGT
Organism: bacterium; assembly: GCA_963588075.1. Classification (GTDB taxonomy): domain Bacteria; phylum Bacillota_I; class Bacilli_A; order RF39; family UBA660; genus Coprovivens. Next base: position 19,908 of record CAVAGO010000032.1, read on the forward strand.
GATGGACGTTTAAAGAATAAATTAGTTAATGAAGTAAAGAAACTTGATTATACAAATGATGCTAGTCCTGAAGTTAGTCAGATAAGAAACTATTTAGATTTACTTTTAGATTTACCTTTTGGAATTTATAGTGAAGATGAAAGTGATTTGGATAAGATAAAAGAAAACTTAGATTCAACTCATTTTGGTTTAGATAAAGTAAAAGATAGAATTATCGAATATATAGCAGTTAAATCAAGAAATAAGGATTTAAGAAGTCCGATAATTTGCTTAGTTGGTCCTCCTGGTGTTGGTAAAACATCTTTAGCAATGGGAATTGCAGATTCATTAAAAAAAGAGTTTTATAAAATCAGTGTTGGTGGTTTAAATGATTCTTCTGAATTAAATGGTCATAGAAGAACTTATATTGGTTCTAGTCCTGGTAAAATAATTCAAGCATTGAAAAAATGTGGAACGAGTAATCCATTAATTTTAATTGATGAAATAGATAAGATGGTTAAGGATTATAAAGGTGATCCAGCATCAGTTCTTTTAGATATTTTAGATCCGGAACAAAATGATTCTTTTATTGATAATTATGTAGAAGAGCCATTTGATTTATCAGAGGTAATGTTTATTTTAACCGCTAATTATGAAGAAGATATTCCAGAAGCTTTATATGATAGATTAGAAATAATTGAGTTATCAAGTTATACTGAATTTGAAAAAGTAGATATAGCTAAAGAATATTTAATTCCTAATATTTATAAAGAACATTTGGTATGTAGTAAAGAAATTAAATTTACTAATGATATTATTTTAGAAATAATAAATAGATATACTAAAGAGGCGGGAGTTCGTGATTTACAAAGAAATCTTAGTACGATAGTACGTAAGATAGTTACAAAATCTGTAAGAGAAGCAAATACTCCTATTAAAGTTACGGTTAAGAAAAGTGATTTAAATAAATATTTGGGTGCTTATAAATATGATCCAACTAATGAAGCTATAACTTCTCATGTTGGTTTGGTAAATGCACTTGCTTATACTCCAATGGGTGGTTTAGTATTACCAGTTGAAACTACTTTATATGATGGAAAAGGGGAATTTAAAATTACTGGAATGCTTGGTCAAGCGATGGAAGAAAGCGTTAATGTTGCTTATAGTTATGTAAGAGCTAATAAGAAAGATTTTAAACTTAAAGAAGAAATATTTAATGAAAAAGATTTACATGTTCATTTCTTAGAAGGAGCTGTAAAAAAAGATGGTCCTTCAGCTGGGGTTTCAATAACCAGTGCAATTTTAAGTTTACTATTAAATAAAGAAGTACCAAAAGAGATTGCAATGACTGGAGAAATATCATTAAAGGGTGATGTTTTAAAAGTTGGCGGATTAAAAGAAAAGATAATTGGGGCTTATAACAATGGAGTTAAAAAGATATTTGTTCCTTTTACTAATTCTTGTGATTTAGAAGAAATTCCAAAGATAGTAAAAGATGAAATAGAGATTATCTTAGTAAAAAATTATAAAGAGATATTTAATGCTGTTTTTAGGTAATTAAATATCTTTTTTTTGTATTATTTATGATATTATTTATATAGTAGGTGATGTCAGATATGGGAAATTTGAATAGTAATTTTTTGACTCAAATAAATGATCTGAGAAGTTATATATATTCTTTGATTGCTGAATATAGTAATAATGGTTTCTTTGAAAATGCTAGTGGTTTGGGTAATTCAAAATATGATTATGAATTTGCTGTTGCCCGTTTCATGAGAATGAAAGAATTGTTTATTAATAAAATTAAGGTTGTTGATGAACATTTTGAAAGTAGAACTAATAATGGTAAAACTAAAAATGTAAAAGTTGATGATTCATATGATAATTTGTATTTTGATATAGTATGTGCTAGAAAATTTCTATGGGATTTGCTTTTTATTTCTGAAATAGTAAAAAAGAAAATGTATGATAAGGGTTTTAAAAATAATTTTTTAAATTCTTTGAATGAAAAAAGCCCTTATATAAAAATTCATGATAGTGATAATGATTGTGAAAAAACGATGAACATTTTAGCCGATTTATGTGGTCTTGATTTTAGTGGTAGTTTAGATAATTCGTTGCTGGAATTATTAGTAGAAGCTGTTTGTATTTTTGATTCAATCAGGAATTCTTTCGGACATAACGAAGAGGGGATTAAATGTTATGTGAAAGAGATTGATGGAGTAAGATATGTTCATATATATAATTCTACTGCAAAGAATTTTATTGATGTTGATATTGAACTGGATTATTTTTGTAATTTTGGTATTGGAATTATTCCTAAAATTGATGATTTAGAAATCGCCGAGATTGTTGATGTTAATCATGCTGAAATTTTTAAAGCTTTTAATTTTAGTCTTAAAGATAGTATTGATTTATTATATAAAACTTCTCCAGATAGATTAAATTTTTTACTTAATTTTGTAAATAATGATTTTCAGAAGTTAATTGATTTGCCAACTATTTTATTTAGTTCAAATGTTACTTCGGAAAGAATTGAGCTTTTACTTAGTCTTACAAATGATTTTGAATTGATAAAGAGATTGCCTGCCGGATTTTTTTCAAAAAAATGTAGTCAAAAGCGTTTAGAGGAATTATGTTTGGGACCTGTTGATTTAGAAGCATTAGTAGGCTTGCCTAATATTTTGTTTCTTTGTAGTGATTCAACACTTGAGGTTTATGAGGAATTAATTGATTTAGGTATTGATTTTGATGATCTTTCAAAATTACCTCATGGTGTTTTTTCTAATGCTGCTTCAGTTGAAAAAATTAGATATTTTTTGTATTTAGATGATGAACCGCGAATTTCCAATATAGCTTATTTGCCTAGTAAGATATTTACTGGTCTTTATAGATTAGATAAAATAAAAATGATTATTAAAACTCAAGATGATATTCATTATTTATCTATTTTTCCTGTTGAACTTTTCAATATGGAATTTTCCGAAAGAAAATGGAATTTTATACATAATAAGTTTAATGATATTAATTGTGTTTGTTGTTTACCTAGAATTGCCTTTTCATTAAAATGTCCTGATTCCAGATTTGAATTTATTATTAATAATTTCTCTTTATATCAAATTTTAAAATTACCAGGTTTCTTTTTCTCTGATATCTGTGATGAGAAAAAGTTTCAAGAGTTAATTAATGTTTTTCCGTTTGAAGAATTGATAAAGTTACCAGAAGGAATAGCAATGTCTGATGATATAAATTATGTATTGAAAGCTAGTAAAAATAATAGTTTTGATTGCTCGATATTTTCTAAATTGCCTTCTGAATTTTATATTTGTAAATCTAGATTTGACATAGTTAAGTATTTATTTGATATCCCTTATACTGATGAAGTTATGATTGTTAAATATATTTCTGAACATGATGATATTGTTAATGCTCTTAAGAGAATTCCTATGTCTTTATTTCGAAATTGTGTTGTTGGTAATAAAAAGAAATATGATTCTTTAGTTCAAGAAAATCTTTTGAAATTGAATATTTTATTAGGAAATCCTAAAAATGTTGCTAATTTATTTGGGTTAGGAGATTTTGTTTTTTCTTTAAGTTTTTCTGCTATGTCTTTAAAGT
>CAVAGO010000033.1:0-22674 GCA_963588075.1 bacterium
GCATATTCGATTTCACTTTTGGTACTAGAACCTATGTAACCATTAACATCTATTACTAGGATAGCATCAGATATTTTGATTTTTCCTTTATGCATTTTATCTATCATTTTTGCTTCATCTTCTGTGTATGATTCTTTGTTTGGTCTTGTTAGGTCATTGGGTGTTAAAACACAGTTGCCACTTAGTGTTAGTTGTTCTGCTGCTATGCTCATTTCGTTTTTGTATTTGAAGCTTCCACATACTGTGATTATTTTCATTTTATTCTTCCTCTTTTTTATAAATTCTATTTGTTATTTTTTATTATTTAAATTTTCTAAGAATAGATATTTTTCTTCATCAATATTTAATATTTCTATTATTTCCTCTTTTTTATATCCTTTATTTTGTAGATGAACAAATATATCTTGTTCTTTTCTTTGTTCCCCTAAATCGAAAGCTGAATTTTCGAGTTTTCTTTGAACTACGGTATTATCATATAATGCTCCAAAATATTTATCTTCTGATAATCTTTCTAATTCTCCCACGATTTTCAATGCCTCCCAGTTGACTTTAACATTGTTGTTCACTTTCTACTCTTCGTTGAGCTTCGTTATATATGTCTTCTGTTATATTTAATATTTTTATAATTTCTTCTTTTGCGAAGTTATTTTTTATTAAGGACATAGTGGATTTGATTGTTCCTTCTTCTATTCCTTGTTCTCTACCTTTTTGTTCTCCTAAATCGAATGCTGAATTTTCGAGTTTCCTTTGAACTACGGTATTATCATATAATGCTCCAAAATATTTATCTTCTGATAATCTTTCTAATTCTTCCACGATTTTCAATGCCTCCTTATTGCCGTTAGCAATGTTGCGCATTTCTTCATAACTTGTTGCTGTAAATAACGCTAACATCATTTCTTTTTCATTGTCATTATTATAGCAAATATCTTTATATTTCGGTAGATAGACTTCGTAATCTTTTATCTCTTCGATTATCATATTATTCTCTTTATCTTGAAATTCAAACGTTGCTATTCCAATATTATGATCTATTGTACAAAATGTATTATTGAAGTTTATTTGAATTACTTTGTATTTTTTATATTTTTCTCCTTTATTAAATTGATTGCCTGCTATACGATATAAATACGAATGATTTTTTAATAAAACGTAATCTTCAGCTATCGAATTCATTTCTACATTAATAGTACTCGATTCTTTTTTGAGCAATATATCTAGACGATAATCTTTATTAAAGTTACCACTATTTAGTTCGTTATCTATCAGTTTAAAGTTTTTTGTATCTATATTAGTAATATAGAAGATTAATTTATTTAACCATGCACGAGTTAAATCTTCTTTCCATAAATATTTAAAGGTTGTGTCATTTAGTAATAATATATATTTTTTCATAAAATTTCTCCTTCTACCCTATATTTATAAGGTGGAGACTTGCTTTTCCTTTTTTTTGAAAATTTTATTAATTAAATTTTTTTTGAAAATATTAAAAAAATTTTTTAGGTAATTATTTTTATTTAAAAAAGTTGTTTGATTTAGTCAAAAAAAATCGAAATGACATCAAACAATTTTTTTGATATATTTTTAGACTAACAAAATCAGAAAGTACTGATTTTACAAGTGTTTTCTAATATGTTAAAGTTGGTTCGATACATTTGATGCAGTCATTATCTTTTCGGATATTTTAGTATCTTCAATGGGGAGGTTTCTAAATATTCGAGGAGTTGGTGTTTATGACAAAAAAAGATAAATATTACTTTTGGATTATTATAATTCAAGAGATTCTTATATTTGCTATTTTGTTATTTTGTTATCTTTCTAGATAAACAAAAAGAACTAGAGTAATCTAGTTCCAACAACAATTCCGAAAAGATATTTGACTTGTGGAATCAAATGTATCATTTTTTATGATTTCTTTTCATATATTCATTATAGCATATTTAATATATATTATTAACTATTTTATTTCTGTTATTGTAAAATCCAATTCTTTAAATGAATCTTGAATAGCTTGATTGTCTATTTCTACTTTAGAAGTGATTATTGCTTCTTTTTTAGAAAGATTTACTTTTACTTTGTCTACTCCTTCAATACTTTTTAATGTACTTTCTACTTTTTTAGCACAGTGTTCACAGTGCATTCCTTCAATAGATATTGTTTTCTTATTACTTTTACTAAACATATTATTTATTCCTTTCTAATTTTATTTTTCTTAATCTTAAAGTATTAAATACTACTGTTAAACTACTTAACATCATAGCGAGAGAAGCAATCATAGGATTTAATACTATATTAAATGGTTTTAGTATTCCTATTGCGATAGGTATCATACATATATTATAAAAGAAAGCCCAGAATAGGTTTTGGTTTATTATTCTTAAGGTATTCTTGCTAATGTTAATTAAATCTACTATTTTAGTTAGATCATCTTTTAATAGAAGGACACTTGCTGAATCTGCAGCGATGTCTGTTGCACTATTTAGACTTACTCCGATAGTAGCATTCGCTAAAGATGGAGCGTCGTTTATACCATCACCTATCATCATAACTAGTTTGCCTTCTGATTTTATTTTATTAATTATTTCAGATTTTTCTTTAGGTATTACGTTAGCGATAATTCTTTTTATACCTAGTTCTTTAGCGATAGTTGTTGCTGTTTGTTCATTGTCTCCAGTAAGCATTATTACTTCTTTATTTAGTTTATTTAATTTTTTTATAGTATCTTTTGCTTCTTTTCTTATAATGTCTTTTACTCCAATAAGGGAGATTACTTTATTATCTTCTACTATATAGATAATACTATTACCTTGATTTGCTAAGTTATTTTCCTCTTCTTGGTAATTGTTTTTTATATTTAGTTTATCTAAATATTTAGAATTACATAATATATATTCTTTTTTATTTACTATTGCTTTTATTCCATAACCAGAGATGTTTTCAAAGTTAGATACTTTTAGATTAGTTAATTTATTTGTTTCTTGGTATGCTTTGAATGCATTACTAATTGGATGACTTGATAAGGATTCTATACTACATATTATTGATAATAGTTCTTTTTCTTTGTATTTAGAATTATTTATTATATTAGAAATACTTAGTTTACCTTCTGTTAAGGTTCCTGTCTTATCAAATATAATAGTATCTATTTTATGAGCTGTTTCTAGTGTTTCACTTGTTTTTACTAGAATACCATGTTCAGCACATAGTCCTTCTCCTACTACTATAGCTAGGGGTGTTGCTAGACCTAAAGTACATGGACATGCTACTACTAAGATAGATACGAAAGTATTTATAGATGTACTGAAATCTTTAGTTATTATAAGAGTTCCTAAGAATGATAAGATAGCTATTATAATTATTATTGGAACGAAGTAATTACTTACTTTATCTGCTATCTTAGCTATTGGTGCTTTAGTATTAGTTGCTTCTACTACTAGTTTAACTATGTTAGATATTGTAGAATTTCTACCAATATTTACTGCTTTATATTCAATGTAACCATCGTAGTTGATACTACCTGCTATGACATTGTCTCCTTTTGTTTTCTTTACTGGGATTGATTCTCCAGTAATAAAAGATTCATCGGTATGAGTTTCTCCTTTAGTTATTGTACCGTCGACAGCTATTTTCATACCTGGTTTACAAATAAGAATATCTCCTACTTTTATTTCATCTAATGTTATTTCGATTTCTTTATTTTTTTCTTTTTTCAAGGCTTTGTCTGGTGTTATTGAAACTAGTTTTTTGATAGCTGATGTTGTTTTGTCTTTACTTTTAGAATCTATATAACGACCTAATTTAATGAAATATATTACTATACATGATGATTCGAAATAAAGATTATGAACTAAGTTTGTATTTCCTAATATGATTAGAATTGTATTAAATATACTATATAATAAACTACTTAGAACTCCGATACTTACTAAGGTATCCATATTGGGTGTTTTATGGATTAAGTTTTTGTATCCACTTACTAAGATATCTTTACCATATATGAGATATAGGATTGTTATAATTAGTTGGATTACTGCGTATAGTATTGGATATGTAGTTGGTTCTATTATAGATGGTAGTTTAAACATATGAGACATTGTTATGTACATTAAGATAATTGAAATTATAGTAAATACTATTAAATGTTTCTTTTGGGATTTTGTTTTCTTTATAAGAATAGATTCATCATAGATACCATTTGATTCGAAGCCTGCTTCTTTTATGAAGTTAGATAAATTATCGATAGTAAGATTATCTTCATAACTGATAGATGCTGTTTGCATTACTAAGTTAACTGTGGCATCGATAATGCCTTCTTGTTTATTTAAATATTTTTCTAGGCCACTAGAGCAAGCACTACAAGTCATTCCATTAATACTTAAGATTATTTTTTTCATATATTCTCCTTATTAATTTAATTTATCAAATAATGAGACGATTTCATCGATGACTTCTAAGTTATCGTTTTTTATATCTGCTACTACACAAGTAGATAGATGACTTTTTAATATTTCGTTACCTAAGCTTTTTAAAGATTTATCTATAGCTGATATTTGAATTAGAATATCTTGGCAATAACGATCATCTTCTAACATTTGTTTTATTCCTTTTATTTGGCCTTCTATTCTATTTAATCTGTTTGATAATTTTTTCTTTTCTTCATCTGTACGATGTGTTGTTCTTTGACATTTGTTACAGTTTTCACATTTATTCATATTTAATCACCAGTTTTATTATATACCCCTATTGGGTATTAGTAAAGTTTAATCAAAGTAAAAAAGATAGAACTACTCTATCTCTTAATTTATTCTATTTAATCTAACTGTTACTCTGTCTTGGTTGTCATTTGTACAAGTATATAGTGTTAAATCAAATTCACTTTCTATCATATCTTTTACATCTTCTGGAGAAAGTATTTCTATTACTTCTACTTCATATATATATTTATTCCCATTCATATCGGTAATTATTACATTATCTCCTTGATTTAGATTTTTAATATATCTAAATAGTGATTTGTATGAATGAGCACATATTACTAAATCGTTGGTTTCTATTGAACCATAATAGATACATGGAGATATTTTTAGATGTTCATCATTCCAATCATTCATAATTGGAAGTTTTATATCTATTACTGGTATTTCAATAATTCCAAAGTATTCATTACCTTCTATTAGTATTGTATTATCTTCATTACTTTCTAGAGCTGCTTCGATTTGTTCTACTATTTCTTCAGATTTTTGACCTGCTCTTTTATCAATATAATCATTATATATTATTAAACTGATAGCAATACTAATTAAGATAAGACCACTTATTATAAGGATTAGTGCTTTTTTATTTTTATTCATTTGTTTCTTTCTTGAATTCGAAGATTCCTGCTAGGATTAATATTGAACCTAGAGAAGCTAAGATAATAATTGGTAAGTAAATACGTCCTGTTTGAGCTAATTTATCAGTATTTGTAACAGTGAATACATATCCTTCTTGAGAATATGTTGCTGTATATCCTTTAGGAATATCTATTTCTACTACGTTGTATGAATCACTTTTTTCAATATCATCCCAAGTGTATGTCCAATTATTAGCTTCATTTAATTTAATTGTATCTATTAGTTCTTCATCCTTATATAGTTCAATAGTAACACTATCTGGTAATTTAGTATTTTTATTTTGTTTATTCCATACTTTGATTACTTTTAAATCGATAGTTCTATATATATCAGTTTTAGGTTCTGATTTTATATTGTATATCCATTTATTATCTTCTACTTTAGGTATCATAACTAAGAATGAATCTATATTAGAATATCCTTCTACATGATTAGATTGTGTTACTAAGTATAATCCTAAATCTAAGTCAGTGAATTTAACTATACCTTCATTATTAGTAGTTAATACTAAATCAGATGATACTTCTTTAGCACATTTAGATATTTGTTTAGTTAATTCAGTATCTTCTAGATTATCTAAACTTGCTTCACAAGTACTAAATTCTTCTGTATAAGTAAATTTTAAATTATGATTTTCTTCTCCAGCACTAGCTACTTTATAGATAGTTATTTCTGCTCCACTAATAGCTTCATCATCTTGTTCTTCTGTTAAAGTAATTTTAATACTTCCTTTTTTAGTGAAATCAACTGTATGAGTTCCTAAGTCAGTATTTAATTCTTCTGCGTTAACAACTGATATTATTCCAAAGAAGAATACTATTAAAGTTAATATACTATTTTTGATTCTTTTCATTTTTTGAACCTCCCAACTCACTTTTTGCTCTTGATGGATATATGCTCATTTCTTTTAATCTCTTTTTACTTATCATATTTACTGGTTGTAATATTATTATAATAAGTATTGTTAGTACTATTGGTACTGCTACTAGTGGAGTTGTTGTTAGATTACTTACTCTAAAAGCTTCTGTTGTAACATAAGCTGGTTTTTCAGTATTTTCTATTCTATGTCCTCTTACTAGTAAACGATGAGTGTTTATTCCATAAGGAGTGCAAGTCATTAATGTAACATAATCTTGTTCTGGATCAATTTTTAAATTTGTTATATCATGTGGTTCAACAATTTCGATTTGGTCGATTTCGTAAGTTAATAGTTGATCAAGAACAGTTATAGTAAAGACATCTCCTATTTCTAGTTTATCTAGATCAGTAAATAGTTTTGTTGATGGTAATCCTCTATGAGCAGATAATACTGCATGAGTTCCTTTTCCACCTACTGGTAAACTACTACCTTCTAAATGTCCTACTGCTACACTTAATACTTGTTCAGATGTTCCATGATAGATTGGAAGTTCAACTTTTATTTTATCAATTGAAACATATCCCATCATACCATTGCCATCTATGTTAATTGTATTTTTATAATTTTTTACCTTTTTGTAAGATAAAAATGGGTCTTCATAACTTGCTAATTTTTCATTATATTTATTAGCTTCTTCAAAGAAGTTTGAATAATCTTCTTTTGTTAATTCTTTTATTATTTCTTCATAATTTCCAATTTCTTTTGACATTACTTTTTGATTATAGAAATCACTTATTGAAGGATATAGAAGAACTAAAAGGCCCATGAAGAAAAATAATACCATTATGATAGTTCTATTCTTTTTCATAAGTCTTTTCCTCCCCTGTTTTATAAAAAATATATTATCCTAAGGGGAATTTCTTATTATTCCCCTTAGCGATAATTATCTAAGCTGACTTTTATTGTTTTATGAATTTCTATTAATTAGATTTCCATTTTTGATAATCTTAATTTAGTTACTAATAGTACACCAAATCCAAGTACCATAATTGAACCGATAGTTACAAATAATACTGTACCCATTCCACCAGTTGATGGTAATAATGAACCTGTTGTATTTATAACATTTACTTCGTCACCATTATAGTCAACAACGTTTTCTATATCTTCGTTAGCAATGACAACTTGACTTTCGAATGTTGTTGCATCAACTGTTGCGTCTAATTTTACTTCAACTCTACTAGTCAATTTATTATATCCCTCTGGTGCTTTTGTTTCTTCTAAATAATAAGTATCTTCATCTAATCCTTTAATAGTTGTTGAACCAACTTTAATTGTTGTTGTAGTTTCTGAATCATCATCAGTTGCAACTCTATATCCAATGATATTACCTTCTTCGTCTTTTAATTCAACTAATGCTATTGCTGTTCCTCCAGTAGCTGATTTGTATAAAGAGAATTCTGCGCCTTCCAATTCAACTAATTCAGTTCCATCCGATCTTTTTTTGATTAAATCAAAACTAAATGTATAAGTTCTTGTATAGTCGTGAGTAGTTTCGTTTTCATCGCCGTATTCTAACCATGTTTCATTTGGATTTCCTGTGCTAACTATTGTTGCTTTTTCATTTACTGTTGCATTGTAATAAACTACTATTTTATCATTTGCTTTTAATGATTTTTCGAAATCTTTGCTGAAAGTTACAACGAATGTGTAGTCTTCGTCATCTGTAGAAACAGTATAATCTTCTTTGCTTACTTCTGTTCCGTTTAAAGTTACTGATGTAACTTCATTATATGTTAATCCTTCTGACATGTTATCATATAATGTATATTCTTGTGCTCCTGCTTGAGCTGTTATTGTTGTTCTGAAGTTTACTACTTGTCCTATATCTGCATGATTTGAACTTCCCCATGCACTAGTTGAATCTTCTTGAACTTCTTTGTCTACAGTTGGAACACCATTTTTTTCAGTTACTGATATTTCAGAATCTGTTGTATTTAGAATGCATAATGCTCCTAAACTTGAATCTATTAAATAGTATCCTAATGTTAAATTTTCAAATACAACTGTTTCTGTATTTGCTGCAACTGTTTTAGTATCGGTTGCTGAAATATTCTTTTCTTCTGCCCAAGCTAATGCTAAATTAACGAATTCTTTTACTGTTTCATCATCTTTGTCTTCATTAACCCATGTTGCTACACCTTCTTCATCAACGTTGAAATATACTTTTGCTGCATCAGTAGCAAAGAATGAAACCCAGTCTGATGTAACTTTATATGTATATGCAGATAAAGATTCATCCCATGACTCTAATTCTAAAATTTGATAAATTTTATATTCTGTTTTAGGTGCATTTTCAGGTAATGTAATTGTTATTTTACCTTTAGTATTTGAAGATGTACCTTTATTTGTGTCTTCAGCATTAACTACTGGTAACACTTGTACTAATACTAGAGCTATTACTAGTAAATAACTTAATAATTTTTTCATATTTATTTTCCCTTTCATGTTTTCTATTCTACTTATTGTTTTCTGATTTATATATGTTTTATTCCTCTACTAGGAAGTCAGCTTATCCTCCTTTCGATTTTTATAGAACATATATCCTATATTAATAATAGGGACTATTAATAATAGTGCCGCTATTATTAGCAATATTAACATGCCACTATTTCCTGTGGCTGGAAGTATGTAACCTGCGATGTTGTAAAACTCAACTGTTTGTGTACCTCCGTTATTTATACTACAACTGTCACTGCTACAACTTGCAGTAGCTCCAGTTTTGGTATCTCCATCATTTATTTTATTTTTAACAGTATATCCATTTGTTGTTAATTCTGTTATTTCATATGTTGATCCTATTGGTAATCCTTCAATAATTATGTAATCACCATCTTTTAATTTAAATGTATCTGTTAATTTTAATTTGCCTGTTGTTTCTTTTTTTGTTGATGCATCATATAAAGTATAATTATATGAACCTGTTAATGTAGTAGTGTTATATGTAACTATTATTTTAAATTCAAATTCACCTTTATAATCTTTATTTCCTTGTACTTCTTTAGATATTTTTAAATGACCTTTTTGAATAGCATTTACTACCACACCATTATCTGGTCCGCCTGTTGTTACACCATATGCAACTGTTACAGGATATTGTGTACTTGATGCAATGTAATTATTTGGTGCAGTTACTTCTTTTAGAACATATTTGTGCCCTGATGGGATATTTTCGAATGAAACTTTCCCGTCTGCTCCAGATGTTGCTGTATAACTTTGATCTTTTGACATGTGTACATGATTTGTTAGAGCTTCATCTAGACATGGACAATCAGATGCGTGAGTTAATGTAAATGTTGCTCCCGCCAATGCTCCACTTTCTATTACATCGAATGATGCATTCTTTTTAGTAAATTCTAATTCACCAAGGTAAGCTACTACACTAGGTATTGGAAAATCTATTTCTTTATTATCTGATAAAACGCCGTTATTCCTAATTACATAAGTTAAAGTTGTCTTTCCATTTGTTTCGTATATTTTTGATAAGTTAAATGTTTCTAATTCATTTTCTATTCTTACTCTGTATTTTACCGAATAAGTATAATATGTTGTATTACCTTCTACTGAAGTTTCACATTCTGAATCTTTTAAATCCCAATTGATTTTATTATTTGTTACAGTCGCTGTATCAGTTTGATTGGTTTCACCATTTTTTAATGAATTTTGTAGGACATTTGCATCATCTAAGAAACCTACAAATTCAATACTTTCAACAGTTCCATCCACTCCCATTGGGTCTTCTGCAACCCAAGTAGCTTTAGAGGATTCTTCACTCATTTCTTTAATATCAGCAAATATATCTTTATATGCTTGAGCAAGCTGTGCTCCCGCATCGGAGTCATAATACTTTCCTGACCCTATATACTCTCTCAACCATGCCTTATAATATGAGGTGTTGTTATAATAGCTATTTTTTTCAGTAGCATTACATTCATCATACATTTTTGTTACCCCTGGTAATATTCCGTAATAACGTCCTACTTTATACGGAGATTCATTAGAATAATATTCCCAGTTATTTTCTTCTGTATCTGTATCAAGAATGTACGGATAGTCTTCTATCAATTCTTGTAAAGTTTGTCTATCTGTCATTCCAATACCAATAGAATAAATTGTTATTCCTTTTTCTTTAATTTTTAATGCTTGTTCTTCTGCTCTACTTGCTCCTCTATCACTATAGTTTGTTCCTGATGTTACATAGTTTTTTTGTTCATAATTATAAAAAATACCGTCCTGTGCTTCTGCTGTAACACTGCCTACAGCCGTCCCTGGATAATATCCTGTTGTTCCTCCAATAGTTGTACTATATGTTGTTGGAAGTCCATCTGTTATAAAAATAATATATTTGTTTTTTATATCGGTTTCTTCTAACATTTGATCTGCTCTTGCTAGTCCTGCTTCCATATTAGTCCAAAAAACGGTTGATGAATCTGGTGTATCAATTGCGTTAATTTTTGCAGATAAGTTATTAAATTGTGTATCATTTTCGCAATCACTAAGTCCGAACACATCTTGAGAACTCCTATTAAAAGTGACAAAGCCAATTTTTCTAGCTGCTGTTGGTGCTGCTGCTGCAGCATCTTTAAATTCTTTTAAAAATGCTATTGCTGAAGCTTGGGCTGTTTCTAGTCTTGGAGTTTGTACTCCATTATCATTCCATTTTGAATCCATAGTATTTGAAATATCCATTACTATAACAACTGCTATATCTTGAGCTTTCATTACTTCTTCAATCTTGGTTTTAGTTTTTACTGTAAGAGTAATGTCGAAATAGTTTTCTAATTCTGTCTCCTCGAGAGTCTTACTTACTTCTACTCCATCTTTACTATTAGAGCCACCTGCATAAACTGTTTGTTTACCTTGTGTTACACTAGCATGGAGTGCATATACAAAACCTATTACACTAAAAAAGAGAATTAATAGGTAAATTAGAATGCCTGGTATTTTTCTTTGTTGTTTCATTTTCATACCTCCCTGATAATTTATTGTTCTTGTGTTCTTGTTTTAATCTATTTTATTCAGTAAATCCAAAATTATTAAAAGGCCATACACGGAATACGATTTTTCCGATTACATCATCTTGTGATATACAACCAATATTTGAATTTCTGGAATCAATTGATTCTGTTCGATCATCACTTAGCACAAACCAATGTCCATCAGGTACTTGATATGGAAATTCAATATCATATTCTCCTAAAGTTTTATTAGTTAAATATGATTCTTGAAGTTTTAATCCATCAACGTAGACATTCCCTTCCTCATCCATTGCTACCCATTGTCCTGATGATGCAATAACACGTTTTACCAAGATTTTATTACCATGGTAGAATGCTATAACATCTCCTCTTTTAAGATTACTAGTTTTTACTGATACTACAAATTCACCATTATTATATCTAGGAGCCATTGATGAACCACTGATTTGGAATACTGGCATAAAGAATGTAGCAACTAGTGCAGCACTTGCAGCAATTATAATCAAAGCATAGATTGTACTTTTTAATACTTTGATATATTTGGATTTGTAAGTTTCCCTTTTTAATTCTTCTTCTATATCTTTTGAAGTTAAGGTTTTGATATCTATTTGTTCTTTTTCTTTTTTATTCTTAGAAATAAATATCTGAATTTTATTTTTTATGTTTTCAAGAAAGACAAATTCTTTTTTACTTTTCTTTTGTTTTCCTTTGACTACTTTTTTCTTTTTGACTACTTTCTTAGTTTTAGTCATTATCTAAATTTCCTTTTACCTTTTTTAGTATTTGTTTTAGGACTAGTTGTTATAGTAGTCTTTTTTTCTTCCTTAACTTGTTCTACTTTTACTTCTTCTTTTTTAGGAGAAGTTTCTTTCTTCGGAAGCTTTTTTTCAAGTTTCTTAATTTGAGCTTCTAACTCTTTTAAACGTTTTTCAGCTTCTTGTTCTCTTTTTTGACATTTTTCTTCTGTCTCTTTTTCTTTTTTCTCACACTTTTTAGCGGTTGTTTCTGCTTTCTTAAGAAGTTTAGCTTCAGTATCAGAAATTAACTTTTCTTTAATCTCTTTACATTCTTTTTTAAATTTCTTTTCTTCTTTCTTAACCGATTCTTCAACATTCAGTTTATAAATTGCTATTGCTTCATCAGCATTCTTGAAGATATCGCTTAATTTTAAAGCAGCATCTGCTAAGGTTCCTGTTTCATTTAAAGATATTTTTTTAGATTCAAGTTGTTTCTCTTTATCAGCCAAGTTTTGTTCTAAATCTTCTATTCTCTTAGTTTGCTCTAGAAGGATTTCTAACAATTCTTTGCGACTTAACTTCTTTAATTCTTTCTTAATATCCATTTGAACCCCACCTTGTTTTCAACCCTACACAACTTTTTGTTCTTTTGTGATTACTTATTATAAGACCTTTTTTGGAGATTTCAAGAATTTTGTAAAAAGTTACTTATAATTATTTTTTATAGCAAAATAATTTTGATATTACTAAAAAATATATTAATTTTTTTTACATAATATGATTTTAAATAAAAAATATTCCTCAAATAAAAAACTCACTATTTGTGAGTTTTAGATTTTCTTTTAGATTTTAGAATAGTTAGGATGATTGGAACAAAGATAATTGTTAAGACACAAACTATTACAATAATTATTTTATCCTTATGTAATAAGATTAGTTTTTCGTATGATGGCTTTAACTCGATAGTTAGATATACTTCTTCACTATCTAATAGTTTTTCTTGGTAATAGTAGTTTATTGTGCCGATTAGAGTATCTTTTTTATCTTTGTAAGATAATTCTTTTGGACCAATATATTCTATTTTTATATCATCTTTATTGTAGTCTATTGGTAAATATAGTGAGATTTCTTTAGATGAAGATATTTCATATTTATCTATTGTACTTAGATTAACTTGAATAGATTCTTTAAATTGGTTTGGTTCTATTATAGTTTGATAGTTATTATTAGTTGAAGTAAATTCGATTAATTCAATAACATCTGTTACATTATAAGGAAGGTTCTCATTACTTGGTGCTCCCAGAGTTATTATAATTATTTCGTGATTTTCATCATTCATTAAGGCAGATATACATAAACCAGCATTTGCTGTGAATCCAGTTTTACTACCTAGGATTTTGCTTGTATCTAAACTATACTTTTGACCTTGTTTTAAGACAGTTGATTCTATTTTTTTGCCAGTACTTAGAGTATATTCTTTAGTTGTATATACTTTTTTAAAGGTTTCATTTTGTAGAGAGTATTCTAATAATTTTTTTAAATCTTCGGCAGTACTATAATGATTGTCTTCATCTAAGCCATGGACATTAACAAAGTTTGAATTAGTCATTCCTATTTTTTGAGCTAGTTCGTTCATATCTTTGACAAATGTATCTAATGAACCACTTGCTGTAAATGCTAAAGCAACTGTGGCATCTGCTCCAGAAGGAAGCATTGCTCCATATAGCAGATCATCAAAGGTATAAGTTTCTCCTACTTTGAAACCTGCTACTGAAGCATACCAAGCGACGTTACTACTCATCTCTTCATTATAAGTAATAGATATATTTGGGTCTTCTACTTTTTCGATAGCTGTTATGATAGTCATTAATTTTGTTAAACTAGCTATTGCTTTTTCTTCAGTACTTTCTTTCTCGTATAAAACTTCTTTGTCTGTTAAATCGTAAATAATTGCATTTTCATAATGTAATTCAGGATATGATAATGCAGAAATATTTAGAGGAATTAATAGTAATAGAAATAATATTATTTTTTTCATATAAAACACCTTTTATTCTTTTTATATTATAACATTAATAGCAATTAAAAAGAACTTAAAAAGTTCTTAATTAATTGCAACACCATTTACATATAACTTATGATTATTAAAATTGATATTAGTGTTATCAGTTACTTCGTTGGTTAATTCTTTTATATAAGTATCTTCTGTTAAAACTATTTTTGATGTTGAATCTAAATTTAATTTAACATTATTATTTGAATTAGAACTGATTGAACCCATTATTAATGAATTGTTTTTTAAGTTAATATTTAATGTAGATGTTTTATCTAATTCGATATCACCATCTAGTGTTTGATTATCACAATTTATTGTTACTTCACTATTAGTTAATTTTAATAGTTTGTTACTTCCATAATTAAATTGACTTTTTGTTAAATTGATTGTTGATTTAGCTGATAATATATCAAACATGATTGCTGTTTTATAATATGGCATTTTACTATTAATATTTAAACTAGAGTCGGTAAGATTTATAATATTTTCATTTTCTTTACCTGTTATTTGAAAACCTGATGCTTCTTCTTGATCGTTGTTATTAGCTCCAGCAGATATTAAAGTAGTGTTTTTAACTGTTAGTGTACCACCATTTAAAACAGCGAATCTCGAACCGTTTGCTGTACCAGTACTATCTGTTATGGAAATAGTTCCGCTACTTTTAAATAATGGAGATGAACCACCTGTTGTTTCTAACATTACATTGTTTAATACGGCTTGACCTTTAGTAGCTTTTACGACAATAGCTGGAGAAAATTTAAATTTAGTTAGAATGTTTGAATGTTCTAATTCTAAGTATCCACTAGTTGCTACTACTGCTCCATTGTTATATGTTCCGTAACCATTAATTTTGGTATCTATTACATAGGCTTTAGTTTTTTGACCACTTACATAAATACCATTAGTATAGTCAACACTGGTTTCTATTTTAGAATTTGTTATTTTTAATTGGGAACCGTATGATACTACTATTGTACTGTTTAGACCTATTTCTTCGAATTTAGATGAATCACTTATTAAACCATTATATTTCTTTATAGCACTATCTCTTAAAGTAACTATGGCACCATCTTTGACTAATAAAGCACTATAATCACTTTTTGATGCATCGATGGTAGCTAGACTTATATCTGTATTTTCATCATATACTTCATGAGCTGATAATTCTGATGTAGCTTTTTCTTCACTATTTGGTACTATCTTAGAAGTACTAGGTTTTAGACATATAAGTATTGTAACTATAATAACAATAAATACTATTATAATTAGACCAATTAATAAATATTT
Organism: bacterium; assembly: GCA_963588075.1. Lineage (GTDB taxonomy): Bacteria > Bacillota_I > Bacilli_A > RF39 > UBA660 > Coprovivens. The sequence goes on from CAVAGO010000033.1 coordinate 15,372, forward strand.
TTTATTTAGTTTTAAATTTTTCATATTATCACCACTATTATATTTTCATTTTACCATATAAAAAGTAGACTTTGAAAGTCTACTTTACTATTTTTATACTTTTCTAAGTGTTTTATCTCTTGGAGCATATACTTCTTGATACTCTTGGTATGATTCTTCACTGGGATATAATTCAAGATGAGTTCCTACTCCAATAGCAAATACAGTATCTTTGAAGTTTAATTTTCTTAAACGTCTCATGTTAGATACTTCATCTTCTTTATTACTAAATATTTGGTATTCTCTTTTTTTAGTTATTATTCTTTCTCTTAGTGGGAGAATTCCATAAAAATATCTTTGATAATTTAAATGTTCTGCGTATGTTATTTTTCTTAGTTGCCTTGCTTCATCCGCTAAGTCCATATAACGATGAATTGTTCTTAATAGTTCTTCTTCAGTCATTAACATCATTTTCTTTTGATAAGGATCAAGCATAGCACATATCTCTTCACCTGGTTGAGCACCAGTTTCTTTAGGGAGAATTATTCTATCATTTATAATACTGATTGTTTTTTGGACGATGATGGCACTTGTACCAAATGAATGTTCATTTTGAGTCATAAAAAATATCTCCCCTTTCTTAGGAAGATATTTTAGTTTGTTTGGGTTTAATTGTCAAAAATAGCTTGTTTTTCTAGGTTTTCTTTTATTATTTATTTCTTTTTTTGGAACTAAAATCTACTTTTAGAATTCTAGCAGATTTTTTGTTTTGATTTAGCTTTGTTATGATATCTTTTATTTCTTCTTTAGTTAGTCCGATGTGTTCTAATCGATGGATTTGGTTGATGTATGACTGAAATGATATCTCTTTTTTATTATGAATTAGAGAATAAGCGATAACGTATCTTTGAAGAAAACTCATATAGTTATAGAATCTTTCTACTTGAGCGTTTTCTTCTAGTTTATGATAAATGGTATCAAATAAGATATCCCATTCTTTGTTAGTAATAGATAGTTCTGGTAAGTTGTAAGCTATTTTATAAGTTTTATATTCAGTAGATACTTGAATCATTGTTTCTTCTTTATTTAGGAAGCCTGGTTCTTCAAAATATTCTTCTTGATCTTGTTTATTTAATGATATGACATTACCTTTTTCATCAACTAAAGTTAATTTGGTTATACGAGCTGCTTCGGCTAGTTTTTCTTTAAAGTAATCAGAATGATAATCTTCTTCTGTTTTTGTCATTATTGGTTCGTTTAGGAAGTCAAAGTCGGGTGTTTCTGATGATAGTTGAGTTACTTTTGGATTAGGATTATATTTTCTTTTTATTTTTTCTTCGAATTCTTGATCATCTTTTATCATTTTAACGATAGTTACTGTTCCTAAATAAGCGGTTCCTACTATTAAAGGAATTGGACTTATGGTAACTAAACTTAAACCAGCTGAGATACCAAAAGGTATGAAACCTATCTTAAGCCATTTGGTAGTTTTCTTTTTTTCTTTATCCATTTCTGTTTCGAATTTATCAATATATTTATCTAATTGAACTATCATTAATGTTTCATTTAAAGATTGAATTCTAGGATTTTTACTCATAATTATTTCCCCTTTGTGGTGTTTAATTTAACATATTAGAGAAATTAACGCAATTTTTTCCAAGAAAAAACAGGTTTAAACCTGTTCTTCTTAGTAGTTTTCACTTCTTAATTCAAAATAACTTTGTGGATGAGCACATACTGGGCACATAGCTGGAGCTTGTTTTCCTACTACGATATGACCACAGTTTCTACAAATCCATACTGCATCTCCGTCTTTAGAGAATACAACTTTATCTTCAACATTTTTAAGTAATTTTCTATATCTTTCTTCATGGTGACGTTCAATTTCTGCAACCATTCTGAATTTAACTGCTAATGCTTTGAATCCTTCTTCTTCTGCTACACGAGCGAATTCATCATACATATCAGTCCATTCATAGTTTTCACCTTCTGCTGCTGCAAGTAGGTTTTCTTCAGTTGTAGGAATTTCTCCTCCATGTAATTCTTTGAACCACATTTTAGCATGTTCTTTTTCGTTGTTAGCTGTTTCTTCGAAAATAGCTGCTATTTGTTCATATCCTTCTTTTTTTGCTTTTGATGCAAAATAAGTGTATTTATTTCTTGCTTGTGATTCACCAGCAAATGCTGCCCATAGATTAGCTTCTGTTTTTGATCCTTTTAATTCCATAATATTTCCTCTTTCCTTTTACTTTTCTATTTATATTAAGGAGTTATCTCCTAATATACTACTTCTGTCTTGGTAGCTTGTATGTAATAGTTTTTCACTTTTTTTACTTAGTGGTTTTTCTAAGAAACTACGATATATATCTATTATATCTGGATTCTCATAACTATTTTTTAGATTTAAATCAGCATCTTCTTTGTATAGACCAGAAATTCTTCTTTCGTTGATTTCTTGTTGTTTACTGATTACTCCGAATGGTTGGCCACCGCCACCTACGCAGCCACCTGGACAATTCATTACTTCAATAAAATGATAATCTAACTTATCGTTTTCTAAGTCTTTTAGAATGGTTTCAATATTAGTCATACCATGTACTACTAATAGTTTTAATGTTAAATCACCAATACTTACTTCAGCCTCTTTTACATTATCATAACCACGAACTTTAGTAAAGCTTAATAATTCTTTTTGAGGGCTTTCGTTTGTTAGGAAGTGGTAAGCTGTTCTTACTGCTGCTTCCATAACGCCACCTGAGTTGCCGAAGATTACTCCTGCTCCACTACCACGGCCCATTATTGAGTCATAGTTAGCATCTTTTAGATTATTGAAATCTATTTCTTTTTCTCTAATCATCATAGCTAGTTCGCTTGTTGTAATAACAAAGTCAGTATCTTTATTATTAGGTAATGTTATTTCGTTTTTCTTTGCTGTACAAGGTGTAATTGCAACAGCAATAATGTTTTCACTTGGAATATCCATCATTTCAGCAAAGTAACTTTTTATAATAGCTCCTTGCATACCAATAGGACTCTTACAAGTAGATAAATACTTGGTTAAGTTTGGATGATATATTTCTAAGTATCTAACCCATGCTGGGCAACAACTTGTAAATTGTGGTAATGGTTTGTTTTCTTGGATACGACTAATTAGTTCGCTTGCTTCTTCCATAATTGTTAAGTCAGCACCGAATGTTGTATCTAGAACATAATCAAAACCTAGTTCTTTTAGAGAAGCAACCATTTTACCTTCAACGTTGATGTCGCTTGAATGAAATTCTTCACCTAAAGCAACTCTAACTGCTGGAGATGTAAATGCTACTACTACTTTATCAGTGTCATTTATATAATCTAGAACTTTTTTATAACAGTATTTAGGAACTAAAGCTCCTACTGGACAATTTAAGATACATTGACCACAAGATAAACAGACTGGATCGATTGCTTTTTTAGGATTATAGTGAATGCCTACTTTTTCTTGGCATACTTTAGAACATAATCCACATTTTATACATTTTTCTTCGATTCTTTGAATACCTGGATTATCTTTACTTATAGGAATAGGTCCTTCAATAACAGGTACTTCTTCAACTATTTCTTCTTCTGTTAATTCTAGATATTCTTTACTAACACCACATATAGGACAAGTCTCTATTTCGTCGATGTTATCTACTTCAATAATTTGATTACATATAATACATTTATATTTTGCCATTACATTCCTCACATAAGCCGTTAAATATTAGATTAGTATCATCTATTTTAACTTTGTACTTACTTTCTAAATTTTTAGTTATTTTATGATAATCGCCATCAAAAAGGTCGATTACATTACCACATGCTTTACAAGATAGATGGGCATGAGTATGAGTGTTTATGTCATATCTAAAATTGTTGTTAGTTGGTATTTTTAAAAGAATACCCTCTTCTACTAATTTATTAATATTACGATAAACTGTAGCTTGACCAATAGTAGGATTACTTTCTAGTACTAGTCTTACTAAATCTTGGGCTGTGGGATGAAACATATTTTCTTTTTTAGAAAGAATATCTAAAATAATCTCTATTTGTTTAGTATTTCTTTTTTCCATAGCTCTCTCCTTAATGATAATAATTATCAATATCATTATATCAAATTGACAAAAATAGTCAAAAAAAAAGTAAATCAAATTTTATGATTTACTTAATTTTTTTTGCTTCGCTTTTTTCATATTCTCCAGTAGCTGGTAATAATTTAGTTAGTTCTGATACTTCTTCACCTATCATAGATTTCCAGAATTCATAGTCTTCTTCAGAACAGATAAATATTTGTTCTAGATATTCTTCTATTAAAGCAATCTTTTTACTTATTTCAGTATCTTTTGCATAGTAAGATATCTTATCATATAAAGATACATACAAACTAATTGGATTAGACATTTTTTTGTTTTCTTTATCAATATTTCTAATAAATGTGTCGATAGCTGATTCTTGGATATTTAGTTTTAACATTAATCTTACACAATAGATAACTTCTTTGATAGAAAGAGGTCTTAGGACTTGTTGATTATCTAAATCATAGTATGTTAATAGTTCACGATATGTAAGATTATATTCTTTTTTACTTAATACTTCTTTTTTAGGTAGTTCTATTTTTGGTATTATGTGCGATAATTTTTCTCTTTCTTTTCTTTTATTCTCTTTATTTTGACGACGAACTAGATTAGCTTCTAGTGTTTTTCTGATACTATTAATTACTTCATCGACTACATGTAATTCTTTTAGAGCAAATAATACTATATCGATATCATCCTTGGTATAGGAATCTATTTTATCTAAATATGCTTCTTTTATAAGACGATGATTTTCTTGGAATACTTGAAAATCTACTACCATATCATTTCTTAAAGCAGCAAGACTATATTGGGTAGATTTTTTTCGACGAATAGAAACTGACTGATATATATTAACGAATGAATCGTAGTAAGTTTTACTATTTAAAGATGCTTCTAAAATTGGCATGTTATTTAAAATTGCATTGACACCTTGATCTTCTACTGGTTCTAGTTGAGCTTTTTCATCTAGAAGACCTGTTTCAATGTTTCTTTTTATCATATAGAAAATTGAATTTGTAATGTCATTATCGTTTAGTAACATATCTCTTGTTATCATTGAATAGATTGTTGTTTGACCTAGAACTATACCATTTTTAGTAGCTAATTCTGGATATTCTAACCAACTACCGATAGCACCACTGGCAATTATTGAACTTAAAAGTGCTGGTAGTGTTCCATTAACAAGATGAAGATTACCTGTTTTTAAAGTATATATTCCAGCATTAAAGACTTCTTTGTTTCCTGATTTTAATTTTTCTAAAAAATCTGACATATTTAACGCTCCTTTTTTAGTTATTACTTCGCCGTTTTACGTGAAGATTGTATTATAATTTTATATTATTAGTTTGTCAATTATACAAAAAGAAAAAACACCTAATGGTGTTATGCTCTTCTTTTTAAGTTTGTTGGATATTGAAGTACTTTTGGTTGTTCTTCTTCTTTTTGTTGAGTACGACGTCTTCTGTGAATGCTTAATTGTGGTTCTTCACCATTAGGATATCTTACTTGATTTATTCTTTCGTATATTCTATTAGTTTTTTCTTTTGTTTTCTTATCACAATTAGCTAATTTTCTAAATTCTTCTAAGTTTCCAGTGTAGAATTTATCTAAGTAGGTGCTTAATAAACATCCACTTTCTAATACTTCTTGTAAATCTATATCGATAGGAAGTGATTTAGAAGCTTCATCTACTAAATACATATAATAATTACAACATGTTTGAACGTCATTTAATAAAGATTTAAGATGTTGTTCTTCAATACGGACTTGATTTAACTCAGTATTTAAGTCTGTACAATATTTGTACCACATTTGTTTATTACTATTAAATTCTTCTTGTTTTTTTCTTGGTAGTATCCTAAGGCAGTAAATAAACCACCAGGTATAGCAAGAGCAAGCCAGATAATCGATTCAAATGCATAAGTAAATAAAGCACAGAATAATAAACCAATACCAGTACATCCAGCGATATATGGTGATATATGGTACTTACTATTTAAGTAAGATATATAACTTTGTGCTTGATTAATAGCTATTGTAAGTTCGTTACTATCTGTTCTATTTTGTTCTAATTCGTTGTTACACATATATTTAAATTTAGCGATTAAATCATAAAAATTCATAATAACCCCTGATTTCTTTTTCTGTCTGTAATATCTTGATGACGTTAAGAATTATAGCACTATCTAGAGATTTTGTCATATTTTGCTAGTGTTTTAGTAAGCGAACTTTTTGCCAGTTAATTCCTCGTATTCTTCGTATAACCACTTAGCATATTCTTCAATAAGAGTTATTTCTTGCATTTCTTTAGTAATTAACTCATCGAAAGTTAGATTTTTTTTAGTATATAATTCAGAATTTAGTAATTCTTGAGCTTTCTTAGTTAGATTTATAACTTCTTTACTTTTTTCTTTATTTTCACTGATTAATATTAATTCGTATGTCGAGAAATATGATAAACAGTAATAATCAGTGGCTTTATCAGTTAATATATTTAGCTCTTCTTGAGTTATTTTTTCCTTTTCAAGATACTTGTATAGAGGATTAGATTCGGTATAATATGTACCATTATCAGTAAAACCGATATAACACATTCTTATATTTGATAATAAATTATTTAAAGTCTTTTCATATGTTTTATCTTCTAAGTTTAAGTCTTTTAATTCCCACCAATAAAAGTTATCACTTGGTATAGAAATAGAATTCATATAATTACTTATATTTAATAATTTTTGATTATATTCGTAGATAACACTAGGATTACTATTTTCTAAGATAATAGATTGTTGTTCTTTTTCATAATTGTTAATTATTATTCCTAATATACTTATTACTATGATAAATATAATGGATATTGTACTAATGTTTTTTAAACTTTTTTTACGTTCTTTTTTCTCTTGTTCTGTAGCTTGATTAATTATTTTATCAATATTTTTTTCTAATTATTCTCTGCGATTTTTTTCTTCGATTTGTTGACCATTTAATAAATCATTTATATCTATATCTAATTCATTACATAAAGGTTTTAATAAAGATAAATCTGGTAATCCGTGACCATTTTCCCATCTACTTATTGCTTTGTTTGTTACTCCTATTTTTTTAGCTAGTTCTTCTTGGGTTAGTTCTTTTTTATTACGACATTCTTGGATGAATTTACCGATTTTCTCTTGGTTCATAATATCTCTCCTTTATTAGAATAATAATATAATAAAATTTATAAAAATATTGTC
>CAVAGO010000034.1:0-22459 GCA_963588075.1 bacterium
ATATTAGTGGAGGTTAAATATGAATAATAAAAAGTATAAAGAATTAGTTGAAGAATTAACTCCTAAAGAAAATAGATTATATAATATGTTTATATCTTTTATTAGTGGAGGAACAATTGGTTTAATAGGAACATTTCTCTTTACTCAGTTAAATAATAGTTATAATGAAGAATTATCTCTCTCTTTTATGTTATTAATTTTAATAATTATTATTGCATTCTTAACAGCTCTAAGTAAAGCAGATACCTTATTTACCAAATTCAAATGTGGTTTGATAATCCCTATAACTGGGTTTGCTCATTCCATTGCTTCATGTATCGTCGATTATAAAAAAGAAGGTTTCATTAATATTGGCTCAAATACTTTCAAACTAGCAGGTTCAGTAATTTTATATGGTATAGTAAGTGCCGTTATCTTAACTATTATAAAGGTGATTCTAAATGTCTAGTTTCAAATATAATAATGTTTACATAAAAGACTATGAAACAATAGTTGGACCAAAAGAAGCTGAAGGTAACCTAGAATTTTCTAATACTATAGAAGATTATTATTTTAATGAAGAAAAAATCGAAGATGCTGAAATAAAAATGCAAAATATCTGTCTAAATAATATCTGCAAAAAAAATAAATTAAATAACAAAGTAGAACTATTAGTAGGTGGAGATTTAATAAATCAAATCGCTATAACATCTTATAACTTAGTTAATAGAAACATTCCATTCTTAGGAGTTTATAATGCTTGTGCTACATTCAATGAATCTTTAATTATCTTAGCAAACTTTATTGAAAACAATAGTATCAAACAAGGTATTTCTATTACATCAAGCCATAACCTTAATGCCGAAAGACAATATCGTTTTCCAATTGAATATGGTGCTCAAAAGAAAAAATATACTACCTTTACTACAACAGGAGCTGCTTGTGCACTATTAACTAGTGAAAAAACTAATATAAAAGTTGAATCAAGTACAATTGGTACAATTGTTGATTATGGTATAAAAGACTCTTCAAATATGGGAGCAGTAATGGCACCAAGCGCTGCTGAAACTCTAAATAAACATCTAACTGAATTAAACCGTAATATCGATTACTACGATCTTATTGTAACAGGAGACTTAGGTAAACTAGGAAGTCAATTATTCCTAACTTTAATAAAAGAAAAATACAATTATATACCTAATTCATATTTAGATGCAGCCAGTATCATCTATACAGAAGAACAACCAGAAACATTCCAAGGAGGTAGTGGACCGGTAGTAATACCACTAGTTTTATTCGACAAACTACTAAAAGAAAAGAAATATAATAAAATTCTTTTACTAGCAACTGGTTCTTTACATAATCCCTTAATGGTTAATCTAAAAAAGACTATCCCAGGTATAACTCACGCTATAAGTATCGAGGTGATAAAATGATATATTTAAATGCTTTCATAGTATGTGGTATTATCTCAATGATAGGTCAAATTATATTAGATAATACTAACTTAACACCAGGTCATATAACTAGTATATTTGTTATTATAGGTGCAATTCTCTCATTCTTAGGCTTATACGACATCATTAGAGATTACTCTTTAGTAGGAAGTAGTATTCCTATAACTTCATTCGGTAACGCTTTATATCAAGCAGCTTTCGAAGGATACCAAGCTAATGGATTTATTGGAATGTTTGACAATTTACTAAGTACAACAAGTACAGGTATAAGTGGAGCTATCTTTTTTGGATTTATATTTTCACTTATAGGCAAGGTAAGAGATTAATAATCTCTTTTTTATTTGGATTATCTTTGGTATAATTAAATATAAAGAATGAAGGGATTTATATGGAAAATAAAGATGAAAAAAAAGATTTAGTAAAAGAAAATACTCCCGATATAGAAATTCCTAAAATGGCTCAAGAACCACAAGCTGATTTTAGTAAAATTTTTAATGTGGCATCTGAAGAAAAAGTAGAAATACCTAAAGCTAAAGAAAACGAACCACAAGTTATCGGTGAACTTTCTACAGAAGAAACTCCCAAACCTAAAGTTGAAAAAAAACCAAGTCAATTTAATGGTGAAGAAAAAGTTTTATATGAAATAAAACCAGAAAAAGAGTCAAGCCCTGTAGTACCAGCAATCTTCTTTACAATTTTAATTGCTGCAATCTTTTTATTACCTTATGTAAGTAAGCAATTAGATTTTACATTCATTCCAACAGCTGGTAACCAACAAGTAGCGGCTGAAGAAACAGAGGAATTTTATTACTTTAATAAATCATCTGTTCGTGCTAAAATAGGTGACTTAGAATTTACTAACTTTGTAAAATCAAATATCAATGGTGAATATCGAGTATCATTTACAATCACCAATACTGCTTTAAGAACATATCGTTTCAATAAAAAGTATTATGTAGTTTTATATGACGAAAAAGAAAATGTTTTATTCCATAGTTTAATTTATTCATATGAAGCAATTGGCGCTATGGGAGCACAATCAATAACTTTAAACATAACAGAAAATGCCTTCAAAAAATCTGACCGTTTCAAAATCGAAGAAATACCAACTTCAACATATCCAGAAGTAACACTAATTGAAAAAGAAGGCGAATATGAAGTAATGAAATGTACATACATAAACAATACAATCAAGTATTACTTTAAAGATGATAAATTAGTAAAAATACATGATGAATACAAGGAAAGTAAAGATTCAAGCAGTAATTATACAGCCAATAAAACTAAATATAAGAATCTTTCAGATCAATATAAAACAGTTCCTAATTTTAGTTCAATCTTTATTGAAACAGATGTTGATTTCCAAATGATTAACGAAATAGAATTAAGTAAAATAACAGAAGCTCAATTAACAGAACTTAGTACATATCGTTTCTTTAAATATAGTGAATCAAAAGACATTATATCTTTTGAATTAGAGTCACAAGCATATACATGTAGTTAGGGGGATATACTATGACTTACAATTTTTGCACCTCAGACTTTGAAGGACCATTAGATTTATTATTGCATTTAGTAAAAGAATCCAAAATGGATATTTATGAAATAAATATTTGTGAAATAATAAATCAGTATCTAGATTTTATTCATAGTTTAGAAGAAAAAAATATTGATATTGCTAGTGAATATTTAGTAATGTCTTCAGAATTAATTCATTTAAAAAGTAAGTTATTAGTAAATCGTAAAGATGAAGAAACATCTTCGGAAGATGAGTTCTCATTTGCCTCAGAAGAAGACTTAAGAAATAAATTACTAGAATATGAAAAATATAAACTTTTAACTCAAAGTTTTCATGAATTAGAAGAAAAAAGAGGTGAAGTTTATACTAAGTTACCTGAATCTTTAAAAGAATATATTGAAGAAACAGGTATCCAAAAAGGTGAATTTGATATAAGTGATTTATTTAACGCTTATAAGCTATTTATTGAACGTCAAAAACTAGCTAAACCATTAAACACTAAGATTACCAAAAAAGAATTAAGTGTTGATGATAAAATAAAAGATATTAGAAATATTTTAAATACAAGAAAAAGAGTTAATTTCATTGAATTATTTACTGAAGTAACAAAAGAAAATATTGTTGTAACATTTCTTTCAATATTAGAAATGACCAAAAGTAATGAGATAACATTAACTCAAGAAGACAACTTTAGTCCTATCATGATAGAGAGAGCGTGAAGTACATGAATTTATTAGGAGTTTTGGAAGGAATATTATTTGTAGTAGGAGATGAAGGAGTCACTCTAACACAAATATGTGACATATTAAACGTTGATTTAGAAGAAGCAAAAAAGCTACTTATGGAATTAAAAAAGAGTTATGATGAAGAAAATCGTGGAATAAGAATAAGTTATTTAGGTGATGCCTTTAAATTAACTACCAAGAAAGAACATAAAGAATTCTACCAAAAGTTAATTGAAAATCCCGAAAGCAATACCTTATCTCCAGCAGCTTTAGAAGTGTTAGCAATCATCGCTTACAATCAACCAATAACTAGATTAGAAGTCGATGAAATGCGTGGAGTAAATAACGGTCAAATGATTCGTAAACTTATAGCTAAAGGTTTAGTAAAAGAAGCAGGCAAGTCAACAATGCCAGGTCGCCCAAACCTATATGCCACAACAAGTGAATTCTTAGATTATTTTGGATTATCTTCTATTAGTGAATTACCAACAATTCTAACTCAAGAAGAACCAGTCGACGAAGAATCAGAATTATTCACTTCAATATACAAGGAAAAAGAAGAAAATGAACAAAGTTGATTTATATATCGAAGATGAAGAAGACATTTATAACGAAGAGTATCTTAAAGAAGATTTAAGTAATCTAGATATAAAAAATAAAACAATATCTAACACTATTTTAGATAGATGTAATTTGACTTCTTCTGATTATGAAAATACATACTTTGAAAAAGTAACATTTAATAACTGTGATTTTTCTAATACTAAGTTTATCAATTGTAATTTTCGTGAAGTCGAATTTAACAATTGTAAACTAGTTGGTACAAACTTAAATAATTGTCATATGACAAAAGTAAAAGTAATCAACTCATTATGCAAATATATCAATCTTGTTGATATAAAAACAAAAGAATTAATAATTCAAGAATCAGATTTTACAGAAAGTAGTTTCTTTAATGTCGAACTACTAAAAACAGAACTAAACGATATTAATTTCAAATCAAGTGAATTTGTTGAAACAAAACTATCAGGTATTAACTTTAGTACATGTAACATTGAAGGCATTAAACTTGATAATAAAGGAATAAAAGGAATAATGGTTAATCAATTTCAAGCAATCGATCTTGCAAGATTACTTGGAATAGAGATAGTAGAATAAAAAGGTGATTGTATGAAAGAAAAAATAATAAAAATCGTAACGTATACAGCTCTAGCACTTCTTCTAGCAGGAAATGTTTATTCTTTTATTAAGATAAAAGAAAGAGATAGAGTAATAGATAAATTAGAAGAAGAAATTGAAGAAAAAAAAGAAAAAATTAATACATCAAAAGCTAATATTAATGAATTAGAATATCAAGTTGAATTTTATGAAGAAATGTATGGTAAGTACAACTTCAATAATGATGATGAAGAAAAAGATGATACATCATCGAATTCAGAGTACGAAATCACTCAGATAACATACAAAGAATACCTAGAAAAAATTGAAAATAAAGAAACATTCGTATTATTTGTAAGCCAAACATATTGTTCACATTGCATCGACTATAAACCAAAATTTTCTGAAGTAATTAATACTAATAATGTCCCTGGATATGAGTTGGATTTATTAACTTTAACTGAAGAAGACTTTGATAGTTTTACTGAATTAGTAGAAGTTTCTGGAACCCCAATTACAATCTTCTATCGTAATGGTGAAGAAATAACATCAGCTCGCTTAGAAGGTGGTAAGTCTCAAGAAGAGTTAACAGATGTTTTAAAAAAATATAAATTTATAATTTAAGATTTAGAAAATTCTAAATCTTTTCTTTTATTTTAAATAAAATATGTTATAATTAATTATGTAATTGCCTGTGTGGCGGAATTGGTAGACGCGCTGGACTCAAAATCCAGTGTTAGCGATAACGTGTGGGTTCGAGTCCCACCACAGGCACCAGAAAGATAAAAAAGACTACTTAATCAAGTAGTCTTTATTTTTTTATATCTTGTAAACAATTATTCATAGCAAGGTTCTTACATTCTTCTAAGATTTCATCATCTACAGTAACTCTTCCAGTTTTAGCACGCCATTCATCAATACTTTCAAAAAAATCTTTCAAATATGGAAACTGTTGCACTAAATTTTGCGCATTAAAACTTCCAAAATATTTTTGTACATAAACCGCCAATGATTTTAAAGCCTCTTCAATTTTCTTATAATCATCAAAAGTCATTTGATTAAATAACTCTAGAGAATCTTTTTCGATTATCGCCATAAATGAATAAGTTTCTGCGGGAATCATCCCTTTATCATACCAGCCATATTTTTCGTTAACAGCTTGAATTTGTGCACCACTTAATGCCATCATACCGCCACCCCAAGGATTATAATTATCTAGCGGTGAATGAAAAACTAAACCTTCATGTTCTGGTATGGTAACATTCAAAACTCCACATACATAATCAGCACATTCCCCATTTGATATTATTTCAGAAAGAGTTCGTGCTAAGTTATCAGCTAAATTAAATTGATTATAATATTTATATTCCATAATACTTCCTCTTTTTGGTTTCCTATTATAACATATCGTATACATTTTGTCTGTTTATTCTCTTGAAGATATCCTAAAAATTATCTATAATTATAATAGAATAGGGATTGATACTATGCCAGAAGAAACAGTAGAACAATTATTAGAAAAGTTTCCATATTTAAAAGACTTTTCAACTAAAGCAATCTTAGTAACAGAACAACAATATACAGCATATCAAAATGACGAAAAAATAAAAGTAGGTTATAACACATTCAGTGTTCAACTATTAAAAGAAATCATAACTAAAGATGAATACTATGAAATTGCTAAAAAACTATTTAGAAATGAAATAGAAAATTTTCGTGTGTGTTTTGTCATGTTTGGAGACATTAGTGGTAATATCATTTTAAACAAAGGCGACATCATAAAAGGTTTAGATGTTATAATCAGTCAAGGTCTTGCAGTATTTGATGAACTTGCTTATCGTCGTTATGATGAATTAAAACAAGAAGTCACATATGACAAATTTTTAGAAAAATATAAAGGTAATAATTATAACATAACTATAGAAGGTCAAAAATATGCTCTTCCAATAGATCAAATGATAGCTTTCCTTAATATATCTAGTGAAGAATTTGATACAATCTGTTCATCACCTGACATCAAAGAAATTAATGGAGTAAAAAAAGAACACTATATCTTTGCTATCATGAGATTCTTTAAAGAAAACAATTTACCAAGTAAATATCAATTTCCTCAAACTATAAAAGAAAAACTTGTTGGAATAAGTACTCTTCAAAAAATAGATATCGAAGCAGTCAATCAAATTACAATTATTTCCGATCATAACATCGACAAAATCGAAATTCATCCTGAATTAAAAAGTAAGATATTAGAGGGATTACCAGAAAATGCTTCTGAAATAGAAAAAGCAATTTATATATATATTAAAATGTGTAGACTTCTAACATATGATGATGAATTCTACGCTGTTAATCAACGCGGCGAAAGTGCTCGTCGTCATGAAGATATTAATCACGTTAGAGAAATCACTCCAGAAAATAACAAAGTAGTTTGTTATGAATTTAATGCCCTTTATGGCAAATTATTACAAGAAATTGGTTTAACATTCTCAACTGATCAAGCTTTATTAAATGGTTTTGGTGGAGGACATGCTAACTTAAAATTCCGTAGTGATAAATTTTTAGTTTCTGCTGACTCTGTTACTTCAATATTACAAGGCGATATAAAGAGAGCTAAATTAAATCAACCATTAGTTGGTTTAAAATGTGTAAATAAAAATGAACAAAGCCAACAAGAATTTAGTAGTTTATTAACTAAAATGTACACTTTAATTGCTACTCAGACAATTAAAGAAAATGAACAAACTATCACTCCAGTAGAACAATTACATTCAGAAGATACACCAACTCCAGAAGAACCACAAGTTGAACATACAGAAAGCTTTGCTGAAATCCTAGCTCAATATAAACATGCAACTAAACAAATAGTTCATATAAGTCTATCTGAAAAACTAGATATACTAATGCAAAAAGTTAATGATTCTAAACTAGTAGGAATAGATTCCTTATCTTATATTCTACATTTACGAAAAGTTCTATTCACTCAAGAAGAAAGAACTGAAAACGTAACAATAACTTTAATAAGAAATAACGAATTAAATGATGAAAATCAACTAGCAACTTCTAGTGCAGTAATAGCAATAAATCAAAATAGTTTAACTGCTAATCCAGAATCAACAATGTATTATATTTATCATCCAAAAGTATCCTTCAAAAAAATCTCTCTAGCAGAACTACAAGCCAAATTTAATGAAGGACTATATTGCTACATTGAAAACAAAGATCCTGAAGTACCAGGAGTCGCTCAAGGAGGTATGAAAAAATGATTGAAGTATTAAAAGCTATAAATGCTAGATTAATAGTTGGTCATATCGATAATCCTGAAGAATTAAAAAAACAAGAACTAATTAAAAAAATTCTTTCAGAAAAAGATTGCTTTCTAAAAATGGATATCGAAACAGCCTATCAAATACTAGAAGATTTAAAAATACCTCAAGATAAAATGCGTAATATTTACTTAGAATTAATTAATCCTGAAACCGAAGAACTATCATAATAGTTCTTTTTTTCTTCTTTTACCAAAAAACGACAAAATTCGACAAATGAAAATGAGATAATCATTTTGTGCTAAACTAAAGGAGGATATTTATGGAAAGTAAAGTTAAGTGGTTTAATAATGAAAAAGGATATGGATTT
This sequence comes from bacterium, assembly GCA_963588075.1. Lineage (GTDB taxonomy): Bacteria > Bacillota_I > Bacilli_A > RF39 > UBA660 > Coprovivens. The sequence goes on from CAVAGO010000034.1 coordinate 8,472, forward strand.
ATAGAATATAAGGAGAATGAAGATATTTTCGTTCACTATTCACAAATCCTACAAGACGGATATAAAAGTCTAAATCAAGGAGATAATGTTTATTTTGAATTAGTAGAAACAGAAAAAGGTTTCCAAGCTAAAAATGTTCAAGCTGTTAGAAATATTATTTAGTTAATTATTAAACATTATAAGTTGATTTATTAGTATTTAAAAAAACATTTATGTTTAGCACCAAAAGAAATATTAAGTAAATCAAAGTAATTTAGTAATTAAAAATATAATATTTGTATCAAAATAAATTATTGAACTACACCACGTAGTTCTTTTTTTTGAAATAATTTGATATAATCTAAGCAAGAAAGGAGTATATATGAAAACACTAAATAAAAAAGAAAATATAGTATTATTATATCTTGCCTTATTTGTAGTTTACTTCATACTTAAAATTACTTCCTTATCACTACCATTCTTTTTGAGTTACAATTTTCTATTCGCAATATTTTTTCTAACAACACTCTTAAAAGATAAAAAGATAGAACAAATACTTAATATTTTAATCTTATTATTTATCGCATATTCATTAGTAAATACATTAATTGGTTTTATAACTTTATTTAATAACTCATCAGGACTTGACCTAATAGTAAATATCTTTAAATCAATAGTAACCATTATATTAGGATTATATCTATTAGTTAACAATCCACTACTAGATAAAAAGATTAATTTAGAAATCCCATATAATATACTAAATATATTAGAATTATTAGTTTTAGTAACTTTAATAATTAATTCATTTAGTGCATCTGGTTTAATAAATATCTTATTATCTATAATAAGTAGTATTATCTATATTAGTTTAAAACTATTAATAATAAGATACTATCATATAAAATAAAATATAAGTTTAACTTATATTTTTTTTGACAAAAAAGACTTTTAGTATTATGATAAAGCCATGAAAGGGAAGATTAGTATGATAAATTTATTTAATACATTACATCATCATAATAATCTGCACTTGTTAATACGACATTAATAGTTGTAAGTACAAGTGCTATTTGTGGTGCTTGTATTTAGTTTAAATAGATAATCTTAAAGCTATACGAGGACCACTTGTATAGTTTTTATTATTTTAAGAAAGAAGGATTATTTATGATTATACAAAATGTAAAAGGTGGTTATGATTTTCTACCTAAAGAACAAAAAATCAGAAATTATATAAACGGAATATTAAAAAATACTTTTGAAGAATATGGTTATCTTCCAATCGAAACACCAATTTTATGTTACTTCGATATGTTAGCAGGTAAATATGATGAAGATAATGATATCTTAAATGAAATATATAAATTAAAAGATCAAGGTAACAGAAACTTAGGTCTTCGTTATGACTTAACCGTTCCATTTGCTAAGTTTATCGCTTTAAACAAGAATGAACTAAAATTACCATTCAAACGTTATGAGATAAACAAAGTATTTCGTGATGGCCCAGTAAAAGTCGGTCGTGATAGAGAATTTACTCAATGTGACGTTGACGTAGTAGGACTTTCTAATCAAATGATAGAAGCCGAATTACTAAGTCTATACGTTAATGCCTTCACTAAACTAAATATTGAAATAAACATCAAATACAACAGTCGTAACTTAATGCGTGGTCTTATATTAGATACTGGAGTTAGTGAAGAGCTAGTATCAAGTACTATAACTATCATCGATAAAATAGATAAACTAACTACTGAAGAACTAACAAACAACTTCATCGAACTAGGACTTACTCCTACTCAAATAAATCTATTACTAGAATACTTCAAATTATCATTAGCAGAACTAAATACTAGGTTTAAATCAAGTACTAACGAAGACATCATAAAAGGTTTAACAGAACTAAATAACTTAGAAGAATACATTACTAAGATGAATCTAAGTGAATATTGTACATTCACTTCATCACTAGCACGTGGTCAAGACTACTATACTGGTAATGTCTTCGAAGTATACGAAAAAAATGGTGCTCTAAGCGGCGCTATAGGTGGTGGCGGTCGCTACGACAAAATGATTACCGAATTTATCGACGATGGCGAAATCTATCCCGCTGTCGGCATCAGTTTTGGTTTAACATCAATCTTCGAACTACTAAAAAATAGAGAAGAATTCCAAACCTCATCACCAGTAGATATCTACATAATACCAATGAATACTAACATCGAATCTTTACAACTTGCTAATTCCTTAAGAAGTCTTGGTCTTAAAGTAGACTTAGAAATGAACAATAAAAAACTAAAGAAAAGCTTAGACTTCTGTAACAAAGAAAACATTCCATATGTCATAATCCTTGGTGAAGACGAAATAACCAACCAAGAATTCAAACTAAAAGACATGCTTAATAAAGAAGAAACTATAATAAAGTTTACTGAATTAGAAAGAGTAAAAAAAATTATATCTCAACAATAAAATTATTAACTATTATAATAATATTTGCTAATATATAAGCAAAGGAGGTATTATATGACAAAACTATCAAATACATTACTTATGTTACAATATCTCCAATCTGGTCGAAAATACTCTGTAAAAGAATTATCAGAAAAGTTAGAAGTTTCTGAAAGACAAGTCCGTTGTTATAAAGAAGACTTAGAAAAAGCAGGAATATATGTCGACACAATTATGGGACCATATGGCGGCTATGTCTTAAATCAATCTATTAGAATGCCAGTTCGTCGTTTTCGAAAAAAAGACTACGAACTATTAGATAAATATATTGCTAACGAAGAAGATGAAAATATCAAAGAAAAACTAACTTTATTACAAGATAAAATAAAAGGAGTCTACGCTGGTAGCAAACAAGAATCTCAAGAACTAAATTTAAAAGATGAAACTCTAACCAAATACAATCTTCTAACTAGAGCTATCAAAGAACGAAGAAAAGTATTTATTAGATATTATTCATATAACAAAGGTGAAAATGATCGTACTATCTGCCCAGCAGAAATGTTCTTATTCCAAGATGGTTGGTATGTCGCTGCTTTCTGTTTAGTTAAAAAAGATATCAGACATTTCGAATTAAAAAGAATTATAAAAATAGAACTTCTAGATGAAACTTTCTAAGTAGACGAAATACTTCCTACATGAGTGCTAAATTGTACTTATGAAAGGAAGTTTTTTTATGAAACCAACAATGAAAGATAATTTTAACCTACTAGCAAATAGAGTAGAAGACGCTCTATCTAGTACCAACTTAGAAGAAACACGTCGTACTTTAAAGTCTATCAAAGAACCAACAATCGTAACAGGAGTAGGAGGTTCCAAAGTAGTAGCTGTCTTTACTAGTAAAATTCTAGCTAAGAAAAACGATATCATCGTCGAACCCTTAGAACCAAGAGACACTATCTACAAACCACTATCAGGATACCAAAATGTCCTAGCTTGTTCATATAGCGGAACCAACTATGGAGTAGAAACAAGTTTTCAAAACTCTCTAAATAAATATCTACTATCTGCTACACAAGCATCCGGCCTAACTAACATTACTTACCAAACAACACTCCCTAAAGAAGATAGCTTCATCTCCTTAGCAGCATCCCTTATTCCAATGTCTATAATGTTAGATTACTATCTAGATGGTAATACCGGAGTAATAAAAGAAATACTATCTTCTAATCCTCCTGATATAAAACCATCACCAGTATTTGAAATAATGTCTGGATATGATACATCTACTGCTCATACTTACTTAGAATCAACTATGTTAGAAGCAGGTCTATCACTACCAATAGTTCACGATAAATATAGTTACTGTCATGGACGAAGTACAACCAGTTATCATAATGAACACTCACTAATCTACTTTGATAAAGATACAGAATTAGATAATCTTATGTTAGATGAACTAACTAAATACTATAACCAAATAATCAGATTAAAATCTAAGTATCAAGATCCAATAATAGACGACTACTTCTTAACATTTCAATCTATAATATTAACCAAACTCCTAGCAGAACAAACTCAAAAAGATCTAAGTAGAGTAGAATACTCCCCAGTAGTAAAAAAACTCTATAAATATAAAGGAACAATGTAAAAAGAGTACAACGTACTCTTTTTATTTAAATCTTCTACTAACCCAATTCTTAATTCTCTTAGCTAAACTCTTTGGTTTATCAATCTCTTTAGTATCAGGAATATTAGTATCTTCCTTAGTATTTGCTTTCTCTTGAACTACTTCAGGAGGAACTATCTTAAATGTAGTTACTAAATACTTACCATCATCAGAGACAATTCTCGTTCTTTCAAACTTATCTCCAAAATACTCATTATGTTCTAAATTATCATTAACTAAAACACTTTCTACAGATTGTATCATACCTTGTGGAAAACTTTCTCTTTTCTCATCTAAAGTTTCACCATCTATTCTAAATACTAAAACTTGTAAAGGATTAAGACCTTGTTGTGCTATATAAGGACATCCCTCATGTTTAGCAAATTTAAATCCCTCATAATCAGGAACAATAGGGAAAGGCATAACTCTATGACCTTGCTTAGTCCATAGTATTTCAGCTGTCGAATGCATTTTATGTTCTAATTGTTGAAATCTTTGTAAAACATCAGCATTTTTTTCACGTGTTTCTTCATCCATTGCATTCCATCTTACAGCTAACGCATTCATTTCATCTGCCATAGTTTGACCATCTGCTAAAAATTCTTCTTCAGTCATATTCCTATAATGTCTAAAATCAGGAATCCAATCGCAATTTTCAAAAAACTCAACAGTACTAGGTTCTACAAACTCCGCAAATTCAAATCTATTCTCATCAGTTACTATAAATACATCACTAAAAATTTTATTCATAACTTCAACAGGAATAGTCCCATCTAATTGCATTAACATCATAACATCATTTAATTGTACATAAATTTTCTTCTTACCATCTTCAACATTTGTTATCTTCATAGTATCACTCCTTGTAAAGTTTATAATAACATAAAACATTAAGAAAAAATCTTTTTTTTAAAAAAACTCATATAATTTTATATGAATGATACTTTATCTAAAATAAGAGAATTAGAATTTGAAAAGATACTATGGTTTATCTTTATGTTCATTTCAGCTCTTAATATATTTAGTGATAACATCGAAGAACTATTTTTAATAAATAACGATAGTAATCTAGAACAAACTTCTAAGAAGATATTTACTTTTACTATTGCAGTTTCTTTACTTATCTATTTATATTTTGTTTACCGTAACTATAAATATGTTAAAATATCTACAGACGAAGAAAAACAACTAGCTTGTGTTCGTTTCGCCGGTAGTATTCTAATTGTCGTAGGAACTATCTTTATTTTATATTATGATATAAAAGACCAAGAACCAGTTGGAACACCAACTATATAGGAGGATTAATATGGATGTAGTAGGAACAATGTTTTTTAAAGATAATAAATTATTAATTGATAAACCTCGTAAAAGAGCAACTTATCAAATGATCGGTGGTCGAGTAGAAGAGAATGAAACACCTCTTATCGCTGCCATTCGTGAATGTCACGAAGAACTAGGTAATCAAGCAATCTTTAGTGAAGAAAACTTCGAACTAGTAATGGACTTCGATGAAATCGCTACTAGCGACCCTAATCTAAAAATTCATTTCTATGTTTTCAAATATAACGGAACTTTAGAAGGAGAGTTAACTACCAGTGAAGAAATAGAATCATTCCTATGGTACGACTCAACTAATGGAACAGAAATTCTTTCTAACACATTAAAAAATGAAGTAGTTCCATATTGTTTAGAAAATAACTTAATAAAATAGGTGATATTATGAGTAGTATAGTTTTAATTAATGAATCAAGTGTTGACCAAGAAGTCGATGCTATAGTAAATGCCGCTAATAAATATCTTCTTGCTGGACACGGCGTATGTGGTGCTATATTTAAAAAAGCAGGATACGAAGAATTAACAGCTGCTTGTAACCAAGTTAATCTTCCTTTAAAAGATGGAGAAGCAGCTATCACACCAGCTTTTAACATAGAAAATGCTCAGTATATAATTCATGCTGTCGGACCAAACTTTGCCTTTACACCAGAAGCCTTCCAAGAACTATTTAATGCTTACTATAATTCTCTAAATATTTTAAGAGATAATAACTTACATAGTATTTCATTCCCATTAATAAGTTCAGGCATCTTTGGTGGCAATCTACCTAATCCAGTTGGAGAATCTACTAAACAATGTCTAAGAGCTTACTCATCATTTGTTAAAGAAAATCCTGACTATGAAATAATTGTTAAATTATGTGCTTTTACTGAAAAAGAAATGAAACTAGCTGAAGAAGTTTTTAATAGTTATAATCAAACTAATGAAGCTGAACAAAAGCTTCTAAAAAGATAATTTTAAAAACTCCACGTTCTGTTTGGATACTTTATATTCCTTTTATTCTATAATGAAAAAGAAGGGAGCTGTATTATGGACCAAATAAAAATCGGTGAATTCATCGCCAAACTTCGTAAATCAAAAAATATGACCCAACAAGATTTAGCAGATAAATTAAATGTTACGGACAGAGCTGTCTCAAATTGGGAGAATGGACGTCGAATGCCTGATGTTTCATTATTTAAACCCTTATGTGAAACTCTTGGTATAACAGTTAATGAATTAATCAATGGAGAAAAAATATCTCAGAAAAAAATAAAATCAAAGTCTGAAGAAATATTAATAAAAACATTAAAAAAGCAAAAGAAAGTAAAAAAGAAATCAAATAAAATAATCATTTCTTTATTGTTAATATCTCTTTGTTTAATAATTGTAATTCTTTTTATTTCCAAAGGTAACTCTAATTTATATCCTAAAATAGATTTATTTAATTTTACAATTCAACCATCAGATCCAGACAAACCATATATCTTAGAACATCAATTAAAAAATAATGATAGAAATGTTTTTTACTATGGCTTAGATTTTGCTGTATTCTGTGAAAAAAATGAAAGATGTTATCAAGTAAATACTGCCTTAAAAAATAATCAGATTACCTTAGAAGAATTTCAGCAATATTTAGCTAAACAAGTCGAATATGAAAATTACAAAGCAATAAATTTTTGGGATGGTGGAACAACACTTTATTATAAGGGTGGAATGCAAATTTTATTTTGTAATACCATTGATGGAAACAAAGATGTCTATATCGGAAATGATAAAATGTTAGACAATTTAAATGGAGAATACTGTGGACATAATAAAAATGAAATGGAAAGCTATATTAGAACTTATAAAATATTAAGTTCAAAAATAAATAAAGAAGATGAAGAATTTAACATTGTTGAACTTGAACAAAATAATGGTTCAAAAGGTACTGTTTTAATAAATAAATCATATGATTTAGTTCCAGGACATACCTATGAATTTTCTTTTTATACCTTCGATTATTTTGATGATACTATCGAAAATATTTTTAAGTATTCAACACTAATTAAAGCAGAAGAAACAGATAAACAAGAATATGAATATCTTAACGAAGACATATATGTAAACGAATTAACTACTACTAAAGTTGATTTAAATGAACTAGAACATGTCGAAATGACTATCAAAGAAGGAACTTTAACAAGTACTGGAGCAACTATCATTATACGTGATTATAGCGGTCATAAATATATATATGGTTCAGATTTTATAGTTGAACAAAAGATAAATAATGAATGGCAAGAAGTTGAAAGTATTTGTAACAATTGTTTCTTTGATTCTATGGCATATGGAGTAGATTTAAATGGCATTCTTGAAATGAATTATGATTGGGAAATCATTTATGGAAGTTTAAAACCCGGTTATTACAGAATAGTAAAAAGTGCTTTTGAAAAAAGAGAAACACCTCAAGAAAAAATTACTAATAAATATATTTCAGTAGAATTTAAAATCTAAAATAATTATTGTATAAGGTGTTGATTCTATGAAAAAGCTAAAAAATATTTTAATTTTACTAATTAGTGTAATTTTTATATCCGAAGTTAATGCTGCAAGTAATCCTTATAATCAAACTAGCTCTTATGGTACAAATTGTACATGGTATGCTTGGAAAATGGCCAAAGAAAAAGCAGGTGTCTCTTTACCAGGTTGGGGTAATGCTAAAGACTGGTATAAAGATGCTAAAGCTGATGGATACAGTGTTGGAACTAAAGCCGCATCTAATTCAATCGTTGTCTGGGGAACATGGACTTCCTATGGTCATGTTGGTTATGTTGAAAAAGTAGAAGGCAACACAATTTTTGTTTGGGACTCAACAGGTCCATGTATTGATGAAGAAGACCAAGAATATATTGAATGCATGGCTAACGGTGTTAGTGAAGAATCAGATCGTATATGTCGTGCCAATGCTAAAAAAACTTACTGTCAATATTCAATTACTGATGAAAATTACCCAATTACAGGTTTTATTTACTTAAATGAGACTCCTAAAAAAGTAACATCATCCTCTTCAAATAATACATCAACAACTAAAAAAGAAAATACTCAAACTCAAGTCACAATTTCTAAATCAAATAATAACTATTTAAGTAATCTTGAAATAAGTAATATTTCTTTTACCTTTGATAAAGACATAACAGAATATGAATTAACTATTGAAAATGAAATATCTAAAATAACAATAACTGCTACACCAGAAGACTCAACAGCAACTTTAACTGGTGTAGGTGAATATGACTTAGAAGTTGGAACAAACGAAATAAAAATAATAGTTACAGCAGAAGATAATACTACTAAAGAATATGTCTTAAATATTACTCGTCAAGAAGAAATAAAAACTACTATCGAAGAAGAAACAATTAATCAAAAAGAAGAAGTTACGATAGTAAAAAAAGGTAATGACAAACTAGTCATAATTATCTCTGTTATAGTAATAGTAGCAATCCTTACTATAATAGTATTTATTTTAAAGAAACAGAAGAAAAAATAAATTCTTCTGTTTTATTTTCTCTAACTGACATTTTTTCACAAAATATTCATAAATAAACGATATAATATACATATAAATAAAGAGTAGGAGAGATTTATATGTCAAGAAAAAGTAAGAATATAATAATGCTATTACTTATTGTATTATTAGTAATTAGTAATATTGTAACATTCAAATTTGCTAAAGACAGTATGACTACTATAAATGAAGTAGTTATGGAAAATGGTGGAAGCACACCTCCAGAAATGCCATCCGGCGATAATAATAATTCATCAATGGCCGAACCACCTGAAAAACCAAGTGGAGATATGGGAAGCAATGGTGAAATGACTGAACCACCAGCTAAACCAGAAGGCGAATCTAATCAAGGAGACAATGCTTCATCAAACCAACCACCAGAAATACCTAATGGTGGAAATAATCAAGGAAGTGGAACAAATTCAAATCAACCTCCAGAGTTACCAGAAGGTGCAAATGGTAATGGAGAAATGATGCCACAAGGTGAAAACCAATCAACTCAAGAAGAAACATCTTCAAATAAATTATCAGTTATTTACTATGTTTTATTCACTGTTGAGTCCCTTGCTTTATCAAGTTTAATTATCTACTTAATAATGTCCAAATTTAATGAAAAAAGTTTAAAAGAAACACTAAAATCAACAGACAAAGTAGTAATCTATGTTTTAAGCATAGTTATTGCAACTGCAGTTTTAACACTTGTTGAAAGTTATCTTATAAATAATAGTTCTACACAATCTACTAATCAAGAAACTAATGAACCATCAAATAACTTTGGTGGTGCTATGAATAATAGTAATATTTCATATAATGGAGCTAAAGAAATTACTAGTGACGAAAAAATAACTTCTGGCGAATACACTTCTACTGAAGTTGATGAAAATGCCATCTTAGTAAATGGAAAAATATCAGTAACTCTAAGTGATATTGAAGTAACTAAAACAGGTGATTCAGATGGTGGCGATAATACAAGCTTCTACGGAATAAATTCAGCAATAACAGCCAAATCTGGAGCAACCCTAACAATCAAGAACGCCACAATAAAAACAGATGCAACTGGAGCAAATGGTGTATTTAGTTATGGTGGTTCAGCTACTACAAATAATTCTTCATCAGATGGTACAACTATCAATATTAGTGATTCTACTATAACAACATCTAAAGATAATTCCGGTGGAATCATGACAACAGGTGGTGGAATAACAAACGCTACTAATTTAACAATAACTACTAGCGGCGTATCAAGTGCAGCAATCCGTACCGATAGAGGAGGCGGAACTGTAAATGTTGATGGTGGAACTTATACAACCAAAGGAAGTGGATCACCAGCAGTCTATTCAACAGCAGAAATAACAGTTAAAAATGCCAACCTAGTATCAAAAGTTGCTGAAGGAATTGTTATTGAAGGTAAAAACTCTGTAATAATCGAAAATTGTACTTTAACAGATAACAACACTAAGTTAAATGGTTTATCAACTACTTACAAAAACATCTTCTTATACCAATCAATGTCAGGAGATGCTGATACAGGAAACTCTACATTTACTGCTAAGAACAACAAAATAACAACCAATAATGGTGATTCATTCTATATCACAAATACAACTGCTACTATAAACTTAACTAATAATACAATTATAAATAATGATAGTAAAGGAAACTTCTTAAGAGCTCAAGCTGACTCTTGGGGAAATAAAGGCTCTAATGGTGGCGATGTAACTCTTAACTTAAATAATCAATCAGTAACAGGAAACATTGTAATTGATGAAGTATCAACATTAAAAATGACTATGAAAGAATCATCTTCATATGAAGGAACAATTAATAGTGATAATAATGCTAAAGAAATCTCTCTAACTTTAGATAAAACTTCTACTATAAAACTAACTGGCAATTCTTATGTAACATCTTTTACTAATGCTGATACTAAAAATAGTAACATCGATTTTAATGGTTACAAACTTTATGTTAATGGTAAAGCAATTAACTAATTAAAACAGTTCAAAGAACTGTTTTTTTCTTTATGTTATAATAAAACTATCTATTAAGGAGGTATCTTATGATATATATAACATCCTATAAATCTCCTTTAGGAGAAATCCTTATTGCCAGTAAAGACAATGAACTTATTGGTCTTTGGATAGAAGGACAAAAAAACTATCTTTCTGATTTGAAAGAAGAAATGATTACAAACGATAATGACAAAGTACTAAAAAAGACTAAAAACTGGTTAGATAGATATTTTAATCATGAAAAACCTGACTTAAATGAACTCCCTCTAAATCCTATCGGTAACGAATTTCGCCAAGAAGTTTGGAATATATTAAAAAGAATTCCTTATGGAGAAGTAATAACATATAACGATATAGCTAAAGAAATAGCAACAAACCGCGGTATAAAAAGAATGTCTGCTCAAGCAGTAGGTGGTGCAGTAGGTCATAATCCTATCTCAATTATAATACCTTGTCATCGTGTAGTAGGATCATCAGGTAACTTAACAGGATATGCTGGAGGTATCGATAAAAAAATCTATCTCCTAAAACACGAACAAGTAAACATGGACAATTTATTTTTACCAAAACAAAAGTAGAACTAAACCAAATTCTACTTTTTATATGATTCCTTTAACAATTTTAGTACATAATTCTGCCATAAACTCATCACTTTCCTTCATACCAGAATTCAACCATTCATAAATAATAGAATATATTGAAGAATTAATAGCTAATATTTTATAACGCGCTTCTTTAGAATTTGGATTAAATGTATCATCAATAATTTTATCTAAATTTAAACTATTAAAGTTAAGCAAGTTAGCTTTCATTAAAATCTTAACATTTCTTTCTTCTTCTCTAGCTTTTCTAAAAGAATCTAAGAAAAAAGAATACCAATTATTTTTATATTTTTCACTAAAAGCCATCTTCAACAGAGAAGATAACATATTTCCATAAAATTCTAAAACAACATCTTCTTTTATTTTATAATTTCTATAAAATGCCGTCCTTGAAACCCCAGCTTTTTTCACTATCTCAGTAATTGTTATATCCTTAAAATCTTTATCAGCCATCAAAGAAACTAGTGCTATTTGAATAGCTTCTTTAGTTAACTTATTAGCTTCAAGGTTTGACTTTCTTAATCCCTCTTTTTGTCTATCTGATTCCATAATTTTACTCCTTAATGTGATGTTACAAAATTTCTATAAAATGTTTAGCCCGTACTTTCAGGCATAGACAAATTACTGAAAGAAATATATGATAATAACATGATGTTACACTTGTAACACCATAAAATATAACATACATCTGAAGAAAGTCAATATAACTTATTATTTATGTAGAAAAGGAGTATCTATGAGTAAATTAAAAGAAAACATTGGCAATATTATAATGTGTATTGGTGAAATATTATTAGGAATTATCTTACTATTAAAACCAGTAGGTTTTACTAAATCTATCATTATTGGTATTGGGATAATTCTAATAATAAGTGGAGTAGTTAATGTAATCAAGTATTTTACTACTAATGTAGTAGATGCTATCAAAGAACAATCTTTATCATCAGGACTTACTTATTTAATCTTTGGTATATTCTGTGCTTTCCATTCTAATTGGTTTATTTCTACATTCCCTGTATTAGCTATAATATATGGTATTATAATTTTATTAACTGGTTTAAAGAAAGTAGAGTGGACATTTAATTTAATTCGTTTAAAAAGAAAACATTGGTTTATTGCTGCTATTAATGCCATCTTATCAATTATCTTTGCTCTTATCATTATTAGAAATCCATTTACAACAACAACCGTATTATGGCAATTTACTGGTATTGCTCTAATAATAGAAGCAATCTTGGATTTAGTATCAGTAATCTTTGATTTTTGAAAAGAAAAATAATATTGCTAAATTATCAAATAATAAGTTCGATTTTTTCGAACTTTTTTTCTGTCTAAAATAGTAAAGTCACTATAATATAAATTTTCTCGTTATCAATTAATGCCATAATAAATCTCATAAAAGAAATGAAAGTGATTTTATGAAAAAGAAAAACTATAAAGTAGTAATAATAGGTGCTGGTCCTTCTGGTATTTCATGTGCTCTTAATTTATTAAAAGAAGGAATCAAAGATATCTTAATAATTGAGAAATCAAAATTTCCAAGATACAAATGCTGTGCCGGATACATTACTAACAAAACCAAAAAAGCTTATGAAACATTAGGGCTTGATATCAAAAAATGTCATTATTCTTTAATAAAAGACTTTAACATTTTATATAAATATCAAAAAAGACAAACTATTGAAAATAAATTTTTATACACTAACAAAGTAATAGAGCGTGTAGAACTAGATGATAAATTTTTTAAGCTTGCTAAAAAGAAAAAAATAAAAATACTAGAAGAAACTAAAGTATTAAAACATGACATTGAAAAAAATGAGCTATTCCTAAGTAATAAAGAAACTATTAATTACGATTACTTAGTATGTGCTGATGGTACAACAGGTTTTAGTAGTAAATATCAACAAGCTAAAAAGAAAAACATTGCTTTGCAATTAATAATCAAAGATGATATCCAAGAAAAAATTGATATTCACTTTGGTATAACTAAAAAAGGTTATGGATGGGTAAGTAGTTGTAATGGTTATACTAACATAGGTTTAACTGATGTTTATAATCCAAAATTAAATTACAATAAAATATTCCAAGAATTTTTGGATAAACTAAATAACAAAGTTGATATAACTAAATTAACTGGTGCTTTTACACCTATCGGCATTAGAACACCTATAATAAATAATAATATATTCTTTGTTGGTGATGCCTTAGGAGCATGTGATCCTCTAACTTTATCAGGATTACGTTACGGATTAAAAAGTGGCGAAGTATGCGCTAAATCAATAAAAGAAAACAATCCTCAAACATTTTTAAAATACGCTAATTCTTTAAAAATCAAATTTAAATTAATGGAAATATTCCAAAATATCTTCTACTTAAAATTCATTTTATTCACTATATTCAATATAGGTTGTCGTTTCTTC
>CAVAGO010000035.1:0-20445 GCA_963588075.1 bacterium
GTATTACTATTCTCTCTTTTTTTCTTTATTGAAAGCATTACTACTATAATAATAAGTATAACTAATAGAACAAATACTAATATATAACCTACTTTTACTTTATCAATCTCCTTAGAATTATCTATTAAAGATTCATAATCTAAAGTTAATATCATATCTTCATTTACTATTATTTCACCTAATTGTGATACTTCAATAGCTTCACCTGCTTTTATAATAGTTCCATCTTTTAAAGTAACATCACAATCACTTATATATATTATTTTCTTATCACTTTCTGGATAATTATACATAACACCTTTTACAGAAGCTCCATCATAAACTGTTTCTTTAGGTGTACTAGTAATTTGAATTCCCTCAACACTTTTATAGTAAATATTATAAACTACTTTTTTACTCTTAGCTTTTAATGTCACATTACTAGCAATAACCACTTGTTTTAATTGTTCTTCACTTATTATAGTTCCTGCTTCTATTGTTTCATTATTATCTAGTACTAAATCTATATCAGTTATCCATCCTTCGAATTTATAATCAGTATCTATAATTTCATAAGATGTTCCAACTAATTTATTAGGATAAGTAACCATTTCATTAGTATTGCCTATTATAGAAATATTTTCATCTCCAGTATAAACAACATTATATGTTCCTACTTCAAATATAGGACTTAGTACTAAATTATCTTTAACTACTATACTATTAACATCTATAATAGAATTTCCTTTTAATATAGTACCACCAGAATTTAATAAAACATCTCTATCAGCTATCCAATACTTAAATTCATAACCAGTATTTGGTAATACCGAAGTACCTAAAGGATTAGAATCTGAAGATACTTCTTCACTAGTAATACCATTTATAATACCATTACTTCCATCTTGATATTTTATTTCATATTTTACTACATAATTATATAAAGTAATAACCAAGTCTTCCTCAACAACTATTTGTTTTATTTGTTCCATTGTAATAGGTGCATTTTTAAGTATCTTGGTTCCATCATTTAGTTTAACATCTTTATTAACACTAAATTTCAACATTTTATACCCTGTATTTGATGAATAAGTTGTTCCAGTAGGATTTTCCTTATATTTCCTTATTTCTTCCTTTTGACCCGTAATAGTACCATTTATATCACTTGCATAAATTATCTTATATTTACCTTCTTCATAATTAGCAACATACTTTTTATTTCCCGTACTACCTTTATTTATAACAACATTTTTATTAGGAGTATCTCCATTACTTCCTGTCCAACCTATAAAGTTATACCCTTTCTTAGTTGGTTTAGGTAAAGTAAATTCATTACTTTCAACATTATAAGAAGAAATCTTATTACTTAATTTACCACCATTTAATTCATATGATATTTCATAAGAAATAGGTTTCCATACCGCATATAAATTTACTACTTCACTTTTATCAGTAACATTTAGGACATTTTCAGTATCTATATATTCAACTTTATTACTTACTACTCTATTCCAACCAACAAATTTATAACCTGTCTTAGTAAAAGTATTTTTAGTTAACTCACTACTAACTCCATAAGTATGTGTACTATCTTTCATCGTACCAGTACCACCATTGGCATTATATCTAATAGTATATTTATTAGCTTGATATGTAATAGTACAAGTTACATTATTTTGAATATTACTAATTGTCAAAGTTGATCCATTTAATGTCCCACCATTACAATTTAAACTTCCACTACCATATCCAACATTAGGATTTACTACAAAGGATACATTATTACCTTTTATTACAATCTTTTGTTTAGCATCTGCTGTTCCATTTTTTACATTTAAAGTAACAACAAATTCATTATCTTCTTTTTCACGCCATACTGCATATAAATTAACTACACTAGTACCAGTTGTTAAATTTTTAACACTCGCTCCATCAAGGTAAGTAACACTACCACCTTTAGTAGTACTCCATCCTGCAAAGACATATCCATCTTTATAGAATGAATTTAAACTTAAACTACTTGCTTTATCATACGTATGTGAACTATTACTCATAGTCCCACTACCACCATTAGCATTGTATTTTACTGAGTAAGTATTCGCTTTCCACTTCGCATATAAAGTTTCATTACTACTCTTCAAAGAATACTTAGTACCAACATCCCCCGCTTTAGTAGTTAAATCTTTATTCTTATACCAACCCTCTATAGTATATCCATCTACTGAAGCACTAGGTAAAGTAATACTTTCATAATTCCATTTAGCATACAAACTATGGGTTGAAGTACTAGCTAACTTAGTTCCATTAGTAACTTTGTTTTTATATGTACTTTCTTTATACCAAGCATCAAATGTTCTACCACCAGAATAACTTGTTTTACATCCATCACATTTATAATTTGATTTTACATAATTCAAAGTTAAATTATATGTATTAGTAGATGTTGGTTTATTTAAATTCTTATAAGTACCATACTCTACAGACACACTCTCTCCATTTATTGTAGAACCAACATAATTAACAGTTGTTCCATATAACTGAGTAGGTCTAAGTACTACAAATAAATCTTTAGAATATAACTCATTAAACAATGTATATGAACTTTTACTGCTACTCATTGTATATAAAGTAACCTTATTATCACTAGTAAATCTAACAAAATAAGAATTATTTTGATTTTCAGTACTTGCTGAATTACTATTAGCATCAGTTCCTACATACATTAACATTGTTGAAGTACCAGCATTATTTCCCCCAGATTTACTATAATAAACAATTAAATCTCCAAATTCTAAATCAGATATTCTTAATCTACCAGTTCTATCTTTATTATCATTACCATGTAAATGTCTACCACCATAGAAACCTTTTACTAACATTTTATTAATTTTTATTGAATTTTCATTTGTTAACGCAGATATTTCTGCATCTGTCTTTTTAGCATAATTATAACTAGAATCATGATTAAATATAGCATCTCTTATATTTGTTCCACTTAAGTATCCCAAATCTATTCCCATTGCATTATAGTAAATATTTTTATGAAATCCATAACCACTAATATTCGCCGATGTTGGATTATCTAAATCCATTTTATAATTATTTTCTCCTGAAGAATATTTTATCGTTGGACTACTAGCTTCTGCTAAAGTTTTAAATTTCTTTATTTCTTTTCTAAATACATCAGCATTTAATTTTGCAATAGTTGGATTAACATTATTAACAATTGAATCCATATTTAATACTGACCCACTACTTCCTTTTTTTACGTTGAATCCTGCAAAAGTTATCTTACTACCACCAGTTACTTTTACTAAATATCTTATAGTAGTTGATTTGTTAGCTTCTAACTTTGAGATTGTCCAAGTAAGTGTTCCAGAACTCTTATCATATGTACAAGTATAATCTCCAGTACATTTTACATAAGATGTGTTACTAGGTACTTTAGCAGTTACTATAATATTTTCAAATGTATTAGAATTAGTACTAGAGGTTTTCCAAGTACCACCATTCTTAGTACATTCTGATTCACTATTATATACACCATTTCCATAACAATAACTAAATTTACTATTATTATTTAAATACAAACTATATTGAATTTCTTCTCCTACATTAACTGAATTGTATTGACTAGATGACCATAAATTTTCTTTTACACTATTATTTAAATTAGTATTTAATGTTGCATTATAAGTACGTGAATATTGCTCAGTTCTTAATCCTTTTAATTGAACTCTAGCACTAATATTACTATTAACACTATCATTACTAACTTTATATTTCTTAGTACTAGAATCATAATAAGAATTAATTGGTCTTAATATTGTAACTGATACTGTCGGTTTCTTACTATCAAATAAGTAATCAAATAATCTATATGTTCCATCATATCTTACAGAATTAGTATCATCTCCTACACTTTTTAGTGTCGAATCTTCTACTACATAATCTGAACCAGTTGAATGAATAAATCCTCCCGTACTATCAAAAAGAGTTCCAACATATAACATTGCATGCCCTTTTACTGAATCAGAAACAGATCTTCGATAATTTACTATATCACCAGGCTGTAAAACTGCTTTAATACTTTTTTCAACATCACTTCTTACTTCATCACCATCAAAGTTATAATGATAAACAACTATACTTGTATTTGTATCACTATTATTTTTGTATTCTTTTCCTTCAACAGAATTTTTATCTTTACCAATATTTGCAAAAAAAGTTGTTGAAATTCCTTTACCATAATATTTATAAGAATTAGTAAATCTTAATTTATCTTTATAAGCACTTACATCATAACTTTTAAACTTTGAATCTTCAGTACTATATTTAAAATAAACAGCAGGTGACAATTTATAATAAGAATTAAAATCATAACCTAAGGAATGAATATATACCAAAGAAGTAAAAGTACTACAATCAACATGATAATAATTAGCTCTATTTACGCTTTCTGGTGTTACATTAAAATTACGCCAGTTCATTGAACTACTAGTCCCATTAGATCCCAATACGGCTTCATCCATAGACTTTTGATCATATTCTGAATAATACTTATTATTTAAATAACTATATGCTGTCGATAAAATTATATTTTGCATTTCACTCTTCGTATAATAAGTATAAGTTGTTGCAGAATAACTAACATTATTAGTTAACAATCCTACAAATATCAATAAAACACTACACAAAAATATTCCAATAAATTTAATACTATCTTTATTAATCTTTTTCAAAATAATCACACTCTTTTTATTATATAAGTATTATAACAAAAAAAAGACGATTATTCATCGTCTTCATCTTTACTTCCTCTATTTTTAAATTGTAGGATTATTGGTGTACCAGTAAAATCAAAATTATTTCTAATAGTATTTTCTAAGTATCTCTCATAACTAAAATGTACTAATCCTTTATTATTACATCTAAATGTAAATTTAGGAGGACAAATACCAGTTTGACTACTGAAATATATTTTTAACTTTTTACCTTTATATCCAGGTGCTTCATGTAATTTACAAGCATCTATAATAACATTATTTAATATTGAAGTTTTAACTTCTCTTCTATTATTTTCATAAGCACTTATTATTTCAGGCATTAATGTATGTAATCTTTTCTTAGTTAATGCTGATAAGAATACTACTTTAGTCCAAGTCATAAATTGGAATTCAGCTTTTAATAGTTCTTTCCACTCTCTAATAGCTTTATCCTTATCTTCAATAACATCCCATTTATTAACAACTAGTACTAAACCTTTACCTGCTTCAATAGCATAACTAGCTATATGTTTATCATGTTCTATAATACCAGTAGATGCATCTATTACTAAAACACATACATCAGATCTATCAATAGCTTTTAAACTTCTAAGTAGACTATACTTCTCAATATTCTCATATATTCTACCTTTCTTTCTCATACCAGCAGTATCTATAACTGTATATTCTTCTCCATTATATTTAAACTTAGTATCTAAACTATCTCTAGTAGTACCAGCAACATCTGATACGATACTTCTTTCTTCTCCTAGTATTGCATTAGTTAAACTACTCTTACCTACATTAGGTCTTCCAATTATACAGAATTTTAAAGTATCATCTACTACATCTTCATTATTATTAAAATCTCTAGTAACTTCATCTAATAAATCATCAAATCCTAAATTATGAGAAGCAGATATTGGAATTACATATTCAAAACCTAATTCATAATAATAGTAAATTCTTTCTTGTTGCATTGCATAATTATCTAATTTATTTAAAGCTACTATAACTTTCTTATTAGTTTTCATTAACATATCACGAATATATAAATCGTTACTTGTTAAATCTTCTCTACCATCAACAACGAATACTATTACATCACTTTCTTCTACTGCAATTTCAGCTTGAGCTTTAATATCTTTATTAAAGTCTCCTTCACCTAAATCTATTCCACCAGTATCTATAAGTAAGAAAGTCTTTTCATCATATGTAACATCTCCATATATTCTATCTCTAGTTACCCCAGGATCATCTAATATAATAGATTTATTCTCTTTAATTAATCTATTAAATATAGTACTCTTTCCTACATTAGGTCTTCCTATTAAACAAACAGTCTTCTTCATAAGAACCCCTCCATTTCATAAGTATTTTAACATAATATTTGCTTTTTTTAAATCACATTAAGGATTATAAAGTAAATGATTAAAAAAAGCAAATATAACCAATAAAAAAAGGTACTACTTAGTACCTAAACTTCCTTTTATAATATTATACATTTCTTCTTTACCTTTTTTAGTTACTGAAGAAAATACTACTATATTATCATTTTCTTTTAATGGGAATGCTTCTTGTAAGTATTTATCACTCTTGGCTTTTTCTTTTTGTGTCATCTTATCACTCTTTGTCGCAACAATAGTTACATCAAGATTATAATACTTCATAAAGTTATACATTAATTCATCATCTTCAGTTGGTTTATGTCTATAATCTACTAATAGGAAAACTCTATTTAAGTTCTTTCTATTCTTAATATATTCTTCTATCATTAAACCAAATTTATGTTGTGTATCTTTATTAACAGAAGCATATCCATAACCAGGAACATCTACTAAATAAAAGTTTTCATTTACTAAATAAAAATTTAATGTTTGTGTCTTACCAGGTGTTGCACTAGTTCTTGCAAAATTCTTTCTATTTACTAAAGTATTAATAAAAGAACTTTTACCAACATTACTTCTTCCTACAAGTAAGAACTCTGGTCTATTATCTTCTGGATACTGACTAGTTCTCACTGCCATTGTTTTTAACTCTACCGATTCAATTTTCATGAATATCACCTACGTGCCCTAATTATAAACGATTCTCTCCTTTTATGTCAAATAAGCTTGATTTATAGATATATTTGCACTTTTTATAAAAATAATTATAATAAGATATACTTTTAGGGGGATTTATATGTCAGAAATACAATTAACAGAAGAACAAATAACTAGATTAAATCAAGATATCCAAGCTACTCAAGAATTAATGCTTCGTAATAATGGTTCATATGGTTTACTAGAACAATTAAAAGGAACATCTCCGTTTATTAAAGATGCTCATTATGAAAGTCTATATACATTTGCAACAGAAGATATGACTTCATACTTCAAAGAATTCAAAGTAACAGATTCATTCTTAACTATTGGTGCTAGTGGAGACCAAGTAATAAACGCTATAAATAGTGGAGCTAAAGTAGTTGACGTTTACGATTCTAATAGATTATGTCGTCACGCTATGCATCTAAAAATAGCTGCTATCCAAGCATTAAATTATGATGAATTCTTAGAATATTATAAAACATTCTCACCATTTCTTTTTGTCAAAATAGCTGATTATTTACCAGAAGAAGAATTAATGTACTGTGGGAACATTATATAGTATGTATGGACCTACTAATATAAAAGGTGGCGAATACTTAAATAAACTACTATTTACATACAAAAGATTAGATAGAGACTTAATAAAAAGTATAAATCCATACTTAAATCCATCTAATTATGAAAAACTAAGAACATCTATTACTCAAGTAACAATCAATTACCTTGATAGTGATTTATATAGTTTACCAAAACACATTGCTGATAGAACTTATGATGTCATAAATTTATCTAATATCTATGAATATTTAAATTATAGTGATAATACTCGTTTCAAACATGCTCGTAAATATCGTAATTTTGTTATAAACGAATTATATCCTCATTTAAATCCTAATGGAACTATGTTAGTATCATACTTATACGCATGGTCAGATCAAGTACATGAAGATTTCCAAAGATTATATGCCGCTTCTAAAGGAAAAGTAGTTTCAACTGGTGCTTTAAATTTTGAAGATTATTTTAAATACTATTTACCAGGTCTTACTACTCAAAATCTTTCATACCACTATTTATTTGAAGCATTTAAAGATGATAATATTGAGAAAATACCAACATCTCATGTTGAATATGGTCAAAGTACTGATATGTCTCATGATATGGCTGTAATTCTACGAAAATAAAAAGTACCAAAATCAATTGGTACTTTTTTCATTAATTAAAGAATTTTGGATTATTATTGTTACTATTATTATTGTTATCTTGGTTATTTCCCTTATTATTTGAATTATCCATATATTCAAGGAATTTATTATCCCCATGTTTACCATACTTCTTATTAGAATTATTAACTTTTGGTAATTCTACATTATTAGAAGTTTGTTTAGTTTGTGGTATTATTTGTGTTTCTTCAATATTACCTTTATATTTCCATTGTTTTCTATTAGTCTTTAAGTTGAAGTAATCGTAAATACTTAAACCTTTTTGTTTCTCTTGCTCCATTTGTTCTTCTAATTGAGCAATTCCATAATAGTTATAAGCAAAATATCCAGCAATTATTAAAATAACTAGTATTAGATTTATTATCCAATGTGTTATTTCAAATACACTTAGTAATCCAACAAATCCTATTCCAACTATACCAACTACTGCTGGTACATAATTAAACATTGGTAAAATTCTTTCGAATAACTTAGTAAAGTAATAATATAGTAATACTATTACTAAAACAGCAAATGCAATTACATATCCAAGACTTGTTGTAAATCCTAAACATGTTAGTATATAAACTATTAATAGATTAACTAATACTGCACCTATTGTATAGAACTTACCTTGTTTAATACCCATTGATGTAATTATTCCAGTAATTGCAGTTGCAAGTCCTAGTAAAACAATAGTTACATCAGAAGTTCCATTAATTATTAATGCAATAGCATTAGCAAGAATTAATAAAGTTAATAATACCATTGAAACAATAGTTCCTGTTTTTCTCTTTTTATATTGTTCTGGTGTTAATTTAGCATCATCATCATATTCATAATCGTATGTTCTAACACCTTCATCGATTTCATCTTTAGTACGTTTCATTGTTGCCGCAGCATTAGCAGCAGCAGCTCCAACAGCGGCCATTCCACCAATTGCAAAACTTGCAGATGAAACATTCTTTTCTAAGTCTAAATCTAATGCTTCAACAGCATCACCTTTTTCAGGTCCATCAAGCATTTCAAGGAATGCATTTTCTGCCATTTTGAATTTTTGTGCATTAGCTGGATCTGCAAACATACCTTCACCTAAGAATGGATATACAATATTACCATTTTCATCATAGTACATAATATTGCCATCGTCATCGACCATTAACTTCATGCGTTTTAGTAAATCTGATAAGAAGCTTCCATCGCCATCGTCTCCAGCTCCATGTTCATAACCAGGTATAACATTTTTATCTGGAATTCCATCTCCATCAGTATCTACATTAATATCAGGTATTCCATCGCCATTAATATCAATATTAGTATCAGGATATCCATTACCATCTCTATCGATATTTATATCTGGTATTCCATCTCCATTTGTATCAATGTTTACATCTGCTTTTCCATCACCATCTGTATCGATATTTAAATCTGGTACTCCATCGCCATCTGTATCAACATTTAAATCTGGTTTTCCATCTCCATTTGTATCAATATTTACATCTGGTACCCCATCACCATTTTTATCAACATTTAAGTCTGGTTTTCCATCACCATCTGTATCAATATTTACATCTGGAACTCCATCACCATTTTTATCTATATTTAAATCAGCAACTCCATCACCATCTGTATCGATATTAATATCTGGAATTCCATCGCCATCTATATCAATATTTAAATCAGCAACTCCATCGCCATCTGTATCGATATTAATTCCAGGAGTAGTTGTAGGATTTGTATCTTCGGTATCATTAGCAGTTCCATCACCATCACCTACCGTAGGATCAGTTACTTCAACACCGCTACCATCTCCATATCCTAAACCTGAACCACCGCCACTATTATCAACAGGAACTTCAGGTGAAAAATAAATACCACCTGTTTCTGAATCATTTGGCAAAGTTATATCGCTCTCATAATCTAATACTGCTGTTTCAATATTTTTAACCTTTGTATCAACAGATTCAACATTTGAACGCACAACACTCGTAGCAGCACCCATTCTTACCAAATTAGTACGTGCATTAATTAAAATATTACCAAAGTTGTTCATATAATATTCATAATTATCGTTAGTAAGTGATTCAATTTCCTCACCATAATCATCAGTTTCAGTAGCAAGTTTCTTTGCTCGAGCTCGAACTTCATCTGCTGTTGGTAAATTTCTGTAATATTCTTGAATCTCGGTTTTTGCTGATTCTAATTTACTCTCAGCTGTTTCAAGTTTAGAAATTATAGAACCACATGTAGAACTATCATATTTTAAATTAGACATACTCACCCTCCTACAATCCAAGTACTGAGCGTTTCGCTTCAGCCGCATTATAATTTTTTTCTATATCAGTTTTTAATACTTCTAATTCAGCAACTCTTTTCTTTAAAAAAGTTATCATAGATGCTGCTGACTCTTCATTATCATCTAATACAGCTAAATTTGGTAACAAATCATTTATTACAGAATTCATACAACTTATTGCTTCTTCTATATCATCTATAGCTTTTGACACAGATGCCATAATAATCACTCCATTCGACTATCCATCATTATATATTTTATTTTACTATAAATTTTCAACAAAATAAAGCTAAACATAAAAATTCAAAAAAAAGCCAATATATCATTGGCTCATAATTGTTACAATTTAGCAGTAACATCTGAAACTGCATCTGCCACCTCATCAGTAATCTGAGATATTAATGCGGCAGCTGCTGATTCCATACCAGAAGTTGTTTCAGTAACTTTCATAACATCATTATAATAATTCTCAAATTTAGTTTTAAAATTATTAAAAGTAGCAGCAGCACTATTCCACTTATTTAAAAAATCCTCACCTAATTTAGATGACAAAGCAGATTCAGTTCCTGCATTAAAACTATTTTCGATCATTGTATCTATTGTATCCACTAATTTATAATATTCTGAAAAAATAAGATTTAAGTCTCCCATAGTAGATTTAACTGTTTCATATGATAAAAATTCACTTGAAGAACTACCATTACTCATAAAATACCTCCTATTCCTCTGAACCTGTAGATGATGATGCACTAGTGACAGCATCAACTTCGTTTTTATCTAAACCTAATTTTACATACTGAGAATAAGTCATATATTCATACTCACCATCAGAATTAGTTATTCTTACAGAATCAAAACCACCAGCAGAAGCTTCAGAACCATCCCAATTAGTATAAGCATCTGATTGTGAAAAAGTATGTGAAGTTGAACCATATATATTATTGTTTATTGATTTACCTTCATCAACAAAGCTTTTACTATTGAATGCTACTACTCCAGGAGCTATTTCAGAAGTACCGCCCTCAGAATTTTCAGCAATATTAAATGAAGCCTCCATTGCATAATTTGAAACACTGACACCATTTCTGAAAGAATCTAAATGATATCCTTCTTCATACGCTAATAATCCATTAACAGAAGCACCTTCAACAAATACTGATACAGGAACTAAACCATTTATTGCTGCATTAACCATTTCAAGTCCAGTTTTTGCATCTTCAACACTATCATGCCATCCAAACCAACCATCAGCAGCACCTTTAAGAATACCATCGCCTTCTTTACCAGTAACGAAATCAATAATATCATTACTACTATTAGCAGTAAGTCCAACAACTGTATTATACGCATTAACATAAGCCTCTTGTTGTTCTTTCAGATAATTAATTCTTTCTGTCAACCTTTCACGTATATCATTATAAGTAGCTTCATCCATATTGTTCTTATTTGCATCTAAAGCAGCTAAAACATCCATTTCGTTTTGAATTTCAACTCCAATAACTTCTAAATCGTAATACAATTTATTTTGAACATCTTCAGCTTGCTTTAACGCATCTTTTGCATTTGTTACATTTTCTGAATCAACACTATAACCAAGATTACCACCACTATATCCATCAATACTTTCTGTTTTATAAACATTATCACCTAAAGTAGTTGTAATATCATCACAATTCAAATTTTTAGAAACAGTAGTTATTAATTCTGCGCCCTTAACATCCATACTATCAACAACGCCAGCATATTCTGTAAACAAAGTAACTAAATCTTCTAAAGAAGGTTTGAAATCAGTTGCATCTTTAACAAATGCCTCATAAGAAGCCCCTTGCCAAGAAGTACTTAATCCTGCAATTTTTTCATATATACTCTCATTGTATTCACTTAATCTAGTTGCTGTATTAGATAAATTACTTTGAACATCAGCCAATTTAAAGCAATCTAAAATAAAATCCATAGCCATAAAATCATCTCCAATTTGAAAATATTATTCTATCTAATCTATATTAATCATAAATAAAAAAACTATTAAAGTCAACGAAATAGACATTATTTAACTAAAATATTACAAAAAAAAATACATCTATAAAGATGTATTATTTTTCAGTATAAAATGTTGTTGTTGCGTTTCCGCCTACTCCTGCTGAAGGAAGATCTTCTGTTTCACCCTCCATACCTAATTGTGCAAATAATTCTTGAACTTTATCTTCAAAAGATTCATTTGTTTTAGTAGCAGTTTGAACATTGTCTAATGTATTTGTAATATACTTAGAAAAATTTGCAAATCTAGTAGTTAATGTATTCCATTTTGTATTAACAAAATTTGAAGCTCCACCTCTCATAGCAACTCCACTAGTTCCAAAGTTTGTATTAACAACTTGTGTACCAGATTCTAAAGTCGCTAAAGCAGCTTTTGTATCATCTCCAATTTTAACACGTCCAGCAGATACAGCAGCAAAGTCCATTCTTTCTTGAGAACCAGCACCTTCTCCACCTTCAGCCATTAAAAACATTGGATAGTTTCTATATTTATTCATTATATTCTACCTCCTATTATTGTTGAAAATAACTTGCATTAGTAGCAGAAGTACTCTTAGCTTCAGCTGCTAATTCTTGTAATTTAGTAACCCAATTAGAAATATTAGTAATTAAAGGCTCTATTGATTTTGTTTTATAGCTTTCACAATTTGCTTTAAATGCATCGTAAGAAGGACCTGCCCAGCTATTATTTAAATTCTTAACATCTTCATATAATGATTCTACATTTCCTTTGAATGTATCAAGAATAGTTGATAATTCTTCTGCTGCAGAACTTATCTTATCCCAATCGTAAAAAACTTCTCCATTAGCAGCTCCGCCGCCGCTTCCTCCATCTGCCATTGCCATAGCTACATTATTAAGTGCCATAACTTGTTTCACCTCCATAAATTTTATAAGAGAAATAACTCTCTACGTTATATCCTTATCTAATAAAATCATAAGATAAAAAAATTATAAAGTCAATAAAATACAAAAATTTGACAAAAAACTAACACAAAAAATTATTCTACTGTAACACTTTTCGCCAAATTTCTTGGTTTATCAATATCACAACCATTTAATTTAGCTACATAATAAGCTATTAATTGACATTTAATTATTGCTAATAAAGGACTAATTAATTCATGTACTTTAGGTATCACAATCATACTATCATAAATATCTTCTTCCATCTCTTTATCATTAGTAATAATGATACTTAGAGCTCCTCTAGCACAAACTTCTTTAACATTACTTAATGTCTTAAACTTAATATCATCATCTGTAATAATACTTATTACTGGTGTATTCTTTTCAATTAAACTAATAGTACCATGTTTTAATTCTCCTGCTGCATAAGCTTCACTATGTATATAACTTATTTCTTTTAATTTTAAAGAAGCTTCCATACAAAGTGAATAATCAACTTTTCTACCTAAGAAGAAAACATCTTTTTTCTTATATATCTTCTTAGCTATCTTTTCTAATTCTTTAGTATCTTCTAAACTTTGTTCTAATAACTTATCAATATTCTTGAATTCATCTAAAATATCTTTTTTTAACCTTTTTTTCTTTATTCCTAAATACATTGCTATCAAAGATAACATAATTAATTGACAACTATAAGCTTTAGTAGTTGCTACTGCTATTTCTGGTCCTGCTTTAATATATAATACTTTATCAGCTTCTCTCGCTATCGAAGAACCAACCACATTAACAATTGCTAATGTATCTATTCCATTTTGTTTAGCTTTTCTAAGTACTGCCAAAGTATCAGCTGTCTCACCACTTTGACTTATCAATATAATCAAATGTTTCTTACTATAAACATGTTCTGTATATCTATATTCTGAAGCAATATCTACATTAACTGGAATATTTGCATATTTCGTAATTAAACTTTTCCCAACTAATCCTACATGATAAGCACTACCACAACCGATAATATCTATTGCACTATATTTTTCTAAACCAGCCATTCTTTCATTTAAATGTTTTATGTCATATACATATTCTCTTACTGTTTCCATAACTACTCTAGGTTGTTCATATATCTCTTTTAACATGAAATGATCATATCCATTTTTCATAGCTGCTTCTCTACTAGCTTCAAAAGTCATTAAAGTCTTATTTGCTAACTTACCATTCTCATCATATATAGTTACATCTTCTTTATCTAGTACAGCAAACTCATCATTTAAAAGTAAATAATACATATTAGTATATTCAAGTATAGCAGGTACATCACTAGCTATAAAATTCCCATTTTCAGAAACACCTATTATTAAAGGACTATCTTTTCTTATTGCATAAATCTTTTCTTCATCATCTACCAAAATACCTAAAGCATAACTACCTATTAAATGTTTTTTTAATTCTTTAAGTACTTCTAACATATCATTTTTTTCTTTATAAAGTTTATCTATATATGCCGCTACTACTTCACTATCAGTTTCACTTAAATACTTATATTCTCCTAATTCTTTTCTTAATTCATTATAATTTTCTACAATACCATTATGTACTAAAGTAATATGTCCTACTTTATGCGGATGACTATTCTCATCACTTGGTTTACCATGTGTCGCCCATCTAGTATGACCTATTCCAATAGTACTTTTACTTGTAGTATCTATTTCTAATTTTAGATTTTCTATTCTTCCTTCTTCTTTGGTAATTTTAATACCTTCTTTAGTTATATAGGCAATCCCTGCACTATCATAACCTCTATATTCTAGTGATTCTAAACCACTAATTATTTTTGGTATACATTTTTCTTTCCCTATGTATCCAACAATTCCACACATAAAAATTCCTCCATACAAAAAAATATGGAAGATTATCATTTGTTA
Source organism: bacterium (assembly GCA_963588075.1). Classification (GTDB taxonomy): domain Bacteria; phylum Bacillota_I; class Bacilli_A; order RF39; family UBA660; genus Coprovivens. The sequence goes on from CAVAGO010000035.1 coordinate 15,199, forward strand.
TAATATTGATTTTACTTTTTGGATAATCTTAACGTTCCCACTATCACGTAGTAGCACCCGCCGAATCTTTCGAAAACTACTAACCTCGTCATCCCTTAGGACCTGGCGCTAACCATATGCTCAATTAACTCCTTTTAGCATAGGTTTTATTTAATTCATTATATGCAGAATATTTTATTATTGTCAAAATAAAAAAGTAAATTGACGTCAATTTACTTTTTCTCCACTAGTTATAACTAAACTATTTAATATAGTATCAACACTATCTAAAACAATATCATAATATTCACTATTAGCTTGATAATAAACAATTACTAACAAATTATTTTCTTTATATATATTAACTAATACTTGTTCATTACCTTTCTCATATAAATAAGAATATGACTCATACTTATCACTAGGATTATCTATCATATTTATTAAATTATAATCGCTATTTTGTTCTTCTATTGAATATATAATATCACTTATTATATCACTTAATTTTATATCAATATAATTGACTTCTAATTCTTTAGTTTGAATACTTAAGATACTATTAGATACTTTATGTTCTAATATTAATTTATTATCTTTATCTATTGCTTTCCAAGTAGTATCATATTCAATACTAAATTGATCATTACTATAATTTTGAATAAATACTTGTAATGAAAAAGCTACTCCTATTGTTGCTAGAACACCTATTACCATCAAGAAAATAATTACATTTTTATTTCTTTTCATACTAATTCTCCATAATAAGGATAATTAAATAATTTAAATTATCTTTTATAATTATCTTATATTTTTTATTAGTATATATTGTTTTATTATCATCTTGATATGTTAATGAATATCCTTCATTTACTAAATCATTTGTATAAGCTGCAACTAAATACATTGAATCAATCATATTACCAGCATTATTTTTATATCTTAAACTTAATACATTATCAGTATAACTAGCTTTAACTAAATCTAAAGTTATATTTTTTTCTAGATTACCTATCTTCTTATATTTATTCCATACTTTACTACTTACATTGTTGACAACTGTCTCTTCATAAACATTTAAATAATATTTTTGTTTAAATGTTTCTAATAAAGTATATTTTATATCAGTGTAATTACTATTAACTAAAATATTCTGTAATTGTTTTAAATAGTTTGTTGAATTAGCATAAGATAATTCTGAATATAATTGATCTGCTACATTAAATCCAACTACTTCACCATTTATATTGAATAAAGCACTTCCTACATCACTTTCGCTTAGTACTAACATATTTTCTATTCTTCCAGAATTAACTGCTAAATTAGTTCCATAATTAATACTAAATTCACTATTACTCTTACTATTAATAGTAAATAATTTATCACCAGTCTTTATATTTTCTGAATCACCAAAAGTAACTTTTTGCCCAACTTCTTTAGATAACTTCAAAACTACTATATCATAATCAGTTTGGGCTGCTACAACACCTAATATTTCATATGTATTGCCTGCTTCATCATTTACATAAATATAATTACTATCAGTTAAAAATTGTAAAAATAAAGACCAAGTAGTAACTATAACTCCTTCTCTTATAAAGAAACCACTACCATAAGTATTGCTTCCAGAATCATTCATTCCAGTTATTTGAACAACTGATTGTTTATGATGAATATACAAATTATGTAATGTAACATCATTAACATATTCACTGCTATCTAACATAGACATCTTATTATAGGTTCCCCCAACATAAGTTCCATTCTCTTCAGCATCTATCAAGTCATTAAAATAACTTTCTAAATTATCTTCAATAGTTATCCATGGATAAAATAATTTAAAATTTTTACCATCATTACTTTTTAACCAATATGTTACTACTATATCTTGTTTTACATCATTAACTAAAGCATCTTGAATATAAATAAATACCATACGTTCATTTTCATTGAAAACAGTTATCTTTATATCTTTAATATAATTAACTTCTATTTTTTTATCTTCTATGTCTTTCAAATAGTATTCAATAAATAATACACCATTTAAAGTATCAAATCCATTAGTTGAACTCATATGCATTTGATCAACCATCTGTTCTTTTTTCTTTTCTAATGTATTATCTGCAAATGAAATCTTTAACAATTCTTTAGCATATTCTGAAATACCTTCATCATAAATTATCTTATTACTAAAATCATTAGTTTCTATTTTATAAGTGCTATCTAAATTATTTATTAAATCATCACTTTTACTTCTTATATTAATTTTATCAACATCAATTGAAAATGCCGAAACCGTATTTATAAGGAGAAAAGTAAGAATAAATGTATATATTATTTTTTTCATATAATCCTCCTTATAATTTACTTTTTAATACTTCTACTATTGCTAAACTTGCTGGCTTAGCATTACTTCCATTTAAATAGTAATCATGGAAAGCCTCCGCAATAGTCTCATCATATATGTATAAACCACTTGAATCTTTAGCAATCGCATATTGTGAAATACTAGCTCTAAATTCATAGAATGACTCTGTACTACCAGTCTTCGCTACATAATCATCAAAAGCTTCTTCTAATAATAACTTACTAAAATTACCAGCATTGAAATCATCATATACATCATATAACAAAGATGTCTCTGTAGCTCTTACATAATTTAATTGATCAGTCTCATAATAATTAAGTAACGCTACATAAGATAAATAATGTCCAAATTCATGAGCTACTGTACTACTTCTTGTTGCATTAGGTGGAAAATAACCACTTTTTGAACCATAACTAACTGAGTTCTTTATTTTTTCATTATTTAAAAAATACTTTGCATTTAAAATTATCTGTGTCTTAGTAGCTACTGGATAACCTGAATTGGAGTTACTTGTTGAAAAAGTAAATATTGGCATAAATGCTGCAATAAATGAATTTTCATCTCCTACATTAGCTAAAGTTAAATTAGTTAAATAATTTCTTGCGTTAGGAAATTCTTGATATATATACTTAACTACACTTACTAATTCTAAGGCAAAATCCTCATCCATTTCACAAAGATTAACAGCAGTTATTCCATAATTATTAACTATAGTTTCTTCTATCTCTTTAATATTATTAGGACAATTTGCTTTTTGTTTTTTACTATCAGTACTAATTAAGTTATAAACATCTTGTTCTGTTCTAATTGTAAACTGTGCTAAATATTGATTATCATAAACTACTGAAGTATATCCTTCGCTAGATGACCCACCAGTTTGACCTGATTTTGAAACTCCTCTGTAATCAGTAAAAGCATCATCAGCAACCGTACTAGTAAATGATTGATTTTGACTAAAGTAAAAACTATTACCAGAACTACTAATCAAAACAACAATTGCTACTATCCATAAAGCTACAACAATTGCATAAGATAAAGCATTAGTTTCTAGTTTAAAACTTCTTTTTCTTTTTTGTTTTTCAACAGCTACTTCAACTATCTCAACATTAGGTGTAACAACATTCTGACGTTGATAATCTTCGGGTTGCATAGGTTGTGGTTTATTCTTGTTTTCACGAGCTATTTTTATTAAACTATTATCAAACTTAGAAACAGTCTTAGCTCCCATTTTTGAAGCTTCAGTAGCTCCACGTTCTTTTAAAGAAGCTAATCCAACTTTAGATGAACCACGTACCTTATCAGTCGTAACCACCTTACTTGATAAATCTTTTTCATCAAACTTACTAGCATTCCTTAATTCATTTATACTTCTTATTTGTGCTTCTTGATTTTCTTTAGCTTCTTTATAATCTATATAATTATTAAAATTCTTTCTCTCAACAGGTTGAATCTTTTTCTTACTTGCTTTTTTCTCTAATTTTACAAAAGAACCATTATTTTTACTAACAGCACCACCAACTAAAGAAGAATTATCTTCAGTTAAATATTTATTTTTACTTCCCTTATTAGTATTATGATACTTTACAGTAGTAGGTTTTGGTTTATCAAGTCTCGCCATACTACCTTTAGTTTTCGTAACAGTACTTCCTACTAAATCCGCACTATTTTCTTTAATATATTTATTACTAGCCCCTTTTGTACTAGCACTAGATTTCTTTATTAAATGACTTCCACAATGAGGGCAGACAGACTTATTACCAGGAACTATTTTTTTACATTTATTACATTTCATATCTACACCTCCACTATCTTAATTAATTATAACACAAAAAAAGTGCTATAAAGCACTTTTAATTATGAATTATATTTTTTCTTCATTAAAATAAATCCAAGCAATAACAATAAAGCCAAAATAATAATAATTAAATTTTTTATCGAAAATGTATCACCAGTATCAGGGTTTATAATTTCAACGCTTTCTGCCTCACCACATCTAGCATAAAATTGCCAATCAGTAAATGATTCAATAACATTTGTTTTATCTTCATAATTACTATCTAAAACTGTATAAACTTTCAATATACTTTCTTTTTTTTGTGAAAAAATTCCTAACGAAATTGCATTTTTTAAATTAATACCATCTTCAAGAATATCTTCACCAGTTGCAATACCATCATATATTAATTTATCATCAACATATATTTTCATATTAATGTTTCTAATTAATTCATATGCTTTTTCATCTTGTTCTTGTTGAAGCACTTTAAAAAACAACTCACATTCATTATTTGTACCATTTTCTATATTTAATACATCAACATATTCTTTTCCAGGATACATATCTGTATGATGCATAAAAATTTTTTCATCAAAATAATCAGTATCATATACAAGTTTCTTTCCATCTTCTGTAAAATATAATCTATTTTTCTCTGCATTACAAAGAGGAATGAATAATATAAAACAAATTATAATACCCAATACTTTTTTCATTATTATCACCTTTTTTTATTATATTATAATCCATCAACTATTGAAGAAGTTACTCCCCATTCATCTGTTGCACCATCAGCTTGAATAGTTTCAACATGAATATTAAGAGTATAACTAGCACCAATATATTCACTATCTAAATTCAGATTTTCATTTAATGTTACAGATTCAATAAATGAACTTGTCTTTGAACCAGAAGTTAAAACCTTATTATAATAATAGTAATCTCCACTCTTTGTCCAATCAGAAGTATTAGAAAAATTTATAATTGCAACACTTGAACCATCTGATAAAGTACCAGTTAATGAACCAGACCATACTTCATCATAACTTACACGAGCAACAACTGAAATATCACCTGTGTTATTTACATAAACCTTTTTACTTACAGTTTGTCCAGGTAACCA
>CAVAGO010000036.1:0-20391 GCA_963588075.1 bacterium
TCTCTTTTTAATATACTGCTTTTTTTATGATGTCTCCTAATTGGGGTTCACATCATTGTTAGTTGCTTTTTTTGTTTATTAACTTAATTGTTCAGCTAAATCAGATTCAACAGATGATTCTTCAAGATTCATTGCTTCTTCTCTAATTTCATCATCATCAATTAATTGTTCTTCTAAGAATTCACTTGGTTCATCACTCATAAATTCTTTTTCAAGAATCATTTCGATATTACTGTATTGTTTTGCTCCAGTACCAGCTGGGATTAATTTACCGATGATAACATTTTCTTTTAATCCTCTTAATTCATCAACTTTACCTTTGATAGCAGCTTCTGTAAGAACTCTTGTAGTTTCTTGGAATGAAGCAGCAGATAACCATGAATCAGTTTCTAATGATGATTTAGTAATACCTAACATTACAGGACGTCCTGTTGCTGGTACACCACCATTTAAGATAACTGGTTTATTTGCAGCATTGAAGTCGTGGATAGATACAGATAGACCTTCAACAAGTCCAGTGTCTCCTCCATCAACGATTTTCATCTTAGAAATCATACGACGTACGATAACTTCGATGTGTTTATCAGAAATATCAACACCTTGTGATTTGTAAACTTTTTGAATTTCTTTTAAGATATAACTTTCTGCAGTTATTGGGTCAGTAACAGCAAGTAATTCTTTAGGACTTACAGAACCTTCAGTTAATTGTTCACCTGCAACTACTTCTTGGCCAATTTCTACACGAACTTTTGAGTTATATAGTGTTGTATGTTCACGAGATTCAACTTCGTTTTCAACAACAATTTTATGTTTTCCATTAGCAGCTTCGATGCTTACTACTTTACCATTTATTTCAGAAATAGTAGCTTTTGCTTTTGGATTACGAGCTTCGAATAATTCTTCAACACGTGGAAGACCTTGTGTGATATCGGCGTCACCACCATGCGCAACACCTCCTGAGTGGAATGTACGCATTGTTAATTGTGTACCTGGTTCACCAATTGATTGAGCAGCCATTACACCAACAGCTTCACCAGTTTCAACTAGGTTACCAGTAGCAAGGTTACGTCCATAACATTTTTGACATACACCATGTTGTGATTTACATGTTAGAGCACTACGGATTTCAACTTTCTTGATTCCAGCTTTAACAATTTTCTTAGCTATGTTTTCATTAATCATTTCGTTTTTATCAATAATTAATTCTTTAGTTTCAGGATTAATTACTTTAGTAGCAGTAAATCTACCAACGATACGATCTTCTAATGGTTCAATAACATTACCAACTTTTTCATCAATGAAGTCGCTAACTTCGATACCAGAAATAGCACCACAATCAGCTTCTTTAACGATGATATCTTGAGCAACGTCAACTAAACGACGAGTCATATATCCTGAGTCAGCAGTACGTAACGCTGTATCGGCAGAACCTTTACGAGCACCGTGTGTACTTAAGAAGAATTCAGAAACGTTAAGACCTTCGATGAAGTTAGATTTGATTGGGATTTCAACTGGTTGACCATTTGGTTTAGCCATTAATCCACGCATACCTGCTAATTGAGTAAAGTTTCCTGCGTTACCACGAGCTCCTGAGTTCATCATCATGAAGATTGGGTTCTTATGGTCGCTACCACTTATTTTCTTCAATTCAGCTTCAACGTCGTCTTTTGTATCATTCCATACTTGGATTACATTGTTGAATCTTTCTTCTTCTGTAATTAAACCTCTTTGGAATTGTTTATTAATCTTATCAACTTTCTCTTGAGCAGCTTCGATTCTTTCATTTGTATCATCAGCTTTTTTGATGTCGAATGCAGAAACTGTAATACCAGCGATAGTTGAATATTTGAATCCTAAATCTTTCATTGCATCTAGAACTGTTGATGTTTCAATAGTTTTATAACGTTTGAAGATTTGAGCGATTATTTGAGATAAGTTTTTCTTAATGAATGGTGTAACTGGTTCCATCTTAGCGATTTCTTCTTTAATGTTAACACCCATTGGTAAGAAGAACTTACTTGGAGTAATATTTTCAATATTCTCTTTACTTGCTTCATTAATATATGGGAATGAATCTGGTAAGATTTCATTGAATATTAATTTACCAGCAGTTGTTACTAAATATTTATCTTTTTGATCATCAGTAAATAATTTGTATTTGAATGAACTTACTGGAATAGCAATTCTTGTATGTAAAGTAATTTCTCTTCTTTCGTAAGCCATGATAGCTTCGTTAGAGTTTTTATAAACTTTACCTTCGTTTTCTTCTCCTGGTTCTTCAATAGATAGATAGTAGTTACCTAATACCATATCTTGTGATGGAGTAACGATTGGTTTTCCTGATTTTGGATCAAGAATGTTTTGAGCACCTAACATTAGAAGTCTAGCTTCTGCTTTTGCTTCTTCTGATAATGGTACGTGAACAGCCATTTGGTCTCCATCGAAGTCAGCGTTGAATCCTGTACAAACTAATGGGTGAAGACGAATAGCTTTACCACCAACTAGTTTAGGTTCGAATGCTTGAATACCAAGTCTATGTAGTGTAGGTGCACGGTTTAACATTACTGGATGTTCTGTGATGCAATCCTCTACTACATCCCATACACATTCATCACGGTTTTCGATTAATTTCTTAGCTCCTTTAATATTGTGAGCAAGTCCTCTTTCAACCAAGCCATGAATTACATGTGGTTTAAATAATTCTAAAGCCATTTCTTTAGGAATACCACATTGGTACATTTTTAAGTTTGGACCAACGCAGATAACTGAACGTCCTGAGTAGTCAACACGTTTTCCTAATAAGTTTTGACGGAAACGACCTTGTTTACCTTTTAACATGCTAGATAATGACTTAAGTGGTCTATTACCTGCAGCTGTAATACTTCTTCCACGACGACCATTATCGAATAATGAGTCTACTGCTTCTTGAAGCATACGTTTTTCGTTTTGAACGATGATTGTAGGAGCTGATAACTCTAATAATTTTTTAAGACGATTATTACGGTTAATAATTCTTCTATATAAATCATTTAAGTCAGATGTAGCGAATCTACCACCATCTAATTGAATCATTGGTCTAATATCTGGAGGGATTACTGGAAGTGCTTCTAGGATCATCCATTCAGGTTTATTATTTGATTCTTCGAATGCAACTAGGCAATCTAAACGTTTTACTAAACGAATACGTTTTTGACCAGTTGTATTTTCTAATTCTTCTCTTAATTTAGCTACTTCTTCAGAAACATTTACTTCACGTAATAGTTCTTGGATAGCTTCAGCACCCATTCCAACTCTGAATGTGTTACCGTATTTTTCATAGTAAGCACGATATTCTTTGTCAGAAAGTGTTTGTTTTTTCTCTAAAGGAGCTTGTCCTGGGTCAATTACTACATAACTTACGAAATATAGTACTTCTTCTAAGTCTCTTGGAGACATATCTAGAACTAGACCCATTTTTGAAGGAACACCTTTAAAGAACCAAATGTGTGAACATGGAGAAGCTAGTTCAATGTGTCCCATACGTTCACGTCTTACTTTTGAACTAGTTACTTCTACTCCACATCTATCACAAATGACATTTTTGTATCTTAATCTCTTGTATTTTCCACAAGAACATTCAAAATCTTTTGATGGTCCAAAGATTTTTTCACAGAATAATCCATCACGTTCTGGTTTTAGTGTACGATAATTGATTGTTTCTGGTTTTTTTACTTCTCCGTAAGACCAACTTCTGATTTTTTCAGGAGATGCGATACCTATTCTGATACCTTTAAAACTGCTAGCATCTATCATAGTTCTTCACCTTCCTCTTCTTCTCCTGGATAATCGATGTCGTCTAATGAATCGAATTCATCTTCTTCATCTTCATATTCAGTATTTTCATCAGATTCACCTTCGTAATCTTCGCTTGGTTCATCTGGGATTAATTCTTTACCAATTTCATTTACTGAAATTGTTTCTTCTTCGTCATCATCATGTTCTAAGTCTTGGATGTCGCAAAGTTCATCATCTTCTGTTACTACTTGAAGGTCTAAGCCTAGAGCTTGGAATTCTTTTAGTAATACTCTGAATGATTCTGGCATACCAGCTTGACTTATTGTCTTACCTTTAACCATTGCTTCATATATCTTAACACGACCAACAACGTCGTCTGACTTAACAGTCATCATTTCTTGAAGAACGTGTGCAGCACCGTAAGCATATAGTGCCCAAACTTCCATTTCTCCAAATCTTTGTCCACCGAATTGAGCTTTACCACCAAGAGGTTGTTGTGTAACCATTGAGTATGGTCCAGTAGAACGAGCATGTAATTTGTCGTCAACCATGTGGTGTAGTTTAATCATGTACATAACACCAACTGAAACTCTGTTTTCGAATGGTTCACCAGTACGTCCATTGTATAGAACAGTTTTTCCATCTGGATCAATTCCTGCTTCAGCAAGTTCAGCGCTTAATTCATCCATTGTAGCACCGTCGAATACTGGTGTAGCATATTTAATACCAAGTTTTTTACCAGCCATACCTAAGTGTAATTCTAGGATTTGTCCAATATTCATACGAGATGGAACACCTTGTGGGTTAAGAACAATATCAACTGGTCTTCCGTCTGGTAAGTATGGCATATCTTCTTGAGGTAATATCAATGAGATAACACCTTTGTTACCGTGACGTCCTGACATTTTGTCACCAACTTGGATTTTACGTTTTTGAATAATGTATACACGAACAACTTTTGAAACACCTGCAGGTAGTTCGTCTGAGTTTTCTTTTGTATATACTTTAACATCGTGAACAATTCCGCCAGCTCCGTGGTCTACTCTTAATGAAGTATCTCTAACTTCACGAGTTTTTTCACCGAAGATAGCATGTAATAATTTTTCTTCACTTGTTAATTCTTGTACTCCTTTTGGAGTTACTTTACCAACTAAGATATCACCATCTTTAACTTCAGTACCAATTCTTACGATACCATTAGCATCAAGATTTTTACGAGCTTCTTCACCTACGTTAGGGATATCTCTTGTGATTTCTTCTGGGCCTAATTTTGTATCACGGCAATCAATGTCGTAATGTTCAATATGTAGAGATGTATAAACATCTTCTTTAACTAATTTTTCATTTAATACAACAGCATCTTCGTAGTTATAACCATTACATGTCATGAATGCAATTGTCATATTTTTACCTAATGCTAATTCACCTTTGTCTGTAGATGGTCCATCAGCAATAACCATGCCTTTATGAACTTTGTCACCTTTTTTAACAAGTGGATGATGGTTAACATTTGATGCGTCGTTACTTCTTTCGAAGTTAGCTAGGTAGTAAGTATCTTGACCACCAGCTGTTTTTACTAAAATCTTTTTACTGTCAGCATATTCTACTACTCCGTCTGCTTTACAAACGATTGTTGAACCTGAGTCACGAGCAGCGATATATTCCATACCAGTTCCTACGATTGGTGATTCTGCTTTTAATAAAGGAACAGCTTGACGTTGCATGTTGGCACCCATTAGGGCACGAGTTGCGTCGTCGTGTTCTAGGAATGGTATACAGCTTGTTGTAATTGAAACGATTTGGTTAGGTGCTACGTCTACAAAGTTAACTTTGTCTCTTGATACCATAACAGTATCACCGTTTAAACGAGCAATAACTTTATCATCTACGATTTCATTATCATCATTAATATGTAATGTAGCTTGTGAAATGTAGTAATCAGCTTCTTCATCTGCTGTTAAGTAAACAATTTCATCTGTTAATTTTGAATCAATTACTTTTCTGTATGGAGTCATTATGAAACCATATTCATTGATTTTTGCATAAGATGCTAGTGATGTGATAAGACCGATGTTTTGTCCTTCTGGAGATTCAATTGGACAAATACGACCATAGTGACTTGGGTTAACGTCACGAACTTCCATACCAGCTCTTTCACGTGATAGACCTCCAGGTCCTAAGCATGATAAACGTCTCTTATCTGTTAATTCAGCAATTGGATTGATTTGATCCATGAATTTTGATAATTGTGATGAACCAAAGAATTCTTTTAAGCATGCTGTTACTGGACGAATGTTAATTAAAGTTTTTGGAGTAACTGTATCAATTTCTTGAGTAGTCATTCTTTCTCTAATAACTCTTTCCATACGAGACATACCAACACGGAATTGAGTTTGGATTAATTCACCAACTTGACGTACACGTCTATTTCCTAAGTGGTCGATTTCATCATCATTACCAATTCCATATTGTAGATTTAAATAATATGAAACTGATGCATAAATATCTGAAATTGTTAGACGACGTGAATCAATAGTTTGATCATTACCAATAATTTTGTGGATAATTGTTTCGTCATCTTTATCATATACTTTAACTTCTTGAATTTTGTTGTATTCATCTAGTTCTTCGTTGATAGTTACTTCTTTAACTCCGTAACCAGCTTCGAATAATGGACGAATGTTTTCAAGAATTTCTTTTGTAATTACAGTACCTTCTGCAACTACGACTTCTTTTCCATCTTTAATGTCTTCTGCTATTTTTTGTCCTAGTAATCTATCTAGTACATTTAACTTTTTGTTGAATTTATAACGTCCAACTTTTTGTAAGTCATAGCGGAATTTGTCGAAGAATCTTGTGATTAATTGGTTCTTAGCAGAATCCAATGTAGCAGGTTCTCCAGGTCTTAATTTTTCATAAATTTCGATTAATGCTTCATCTGAGTTTTTAGTATTATCTTTTTCTAATGTATTAATTAAATATTTGTCTTCACCAAATACTTCTAATATTTCTTCATTAGATGATAAACCTAAAGCTCTTAAGAAAGCAGTAATAACTACTTTACGAGTTCTGTCGATACGAACATAGTAGATGTCTCTTGCATCTAATTCGTATTCTAACCAAGTACCTTTGTTAGGGATTATTTCACCAGAAATTATTCTTCTTCCATTTTTATCGATTTCTTTTTTGTAGTAAACTGATGGACTTCTTACTAATTGAGAAACGATAACACGTTCAGCACCATTGATAATGAATGTACCAGCTTCAGTCATTAATGGTAGGTCGCCTAGGAATATTTCTTGTTCTTTAACTTCACCTGTTTCATGAATGAATACACGAGCTTGAACTTTTAATGGTGCAGCATAGTTTACCATACGTTCTTTTGCTTCTTTTACTGTGTATCTAGGAGTTTCAAAATAATAGTCCCCTAGCTCAAGTGAAATGTTACCAGTGAAACTTTCTACAGGAAATAATTCTTCAAATACTTCCTTGATTCCTTCTTCTAGAAATCTTTGGTATGATTTCTTTTGAATTTCTAATAAGTCTGTTAATTCTAAGGTGTTTTTAATTTTGGAGAATGTTTTTCTTTGTGCGTGGTCTCCAAATTGTGCCATTTTTGCCATTTGTGTTTCACCCCTATACCTAAATTTTAGTGTTGTTTTTCGCCGAAAAAACAATACGTCACCAATGTTTAATTTTAAGTGATGTAAAGTTCATTGTCAACGATTTTTGGCCCTTATTATATAAAAGCCTTTGCTTTTAGTGACTACTTCAACATCATAGTTTTCTTCCATGTGTTTAATAGTACTTTTAGCTCCTTGATCTTTTCGTATAACGAACCACAGCTCACCCTTCGCTTTAAGACGGTCTCTTGCTCCATCCAATATTCCGTAGACAACTTCTTTGCCTGCTCTTATCGGAGGATTTGTTATGATTAAATCATATATATCAGTAATATTCTGGTAAATATTACTTTCTATCACTTTAACAGAATCAGCTACGCCATTTTCAGTCGCATTTTTTTCTGCTAAGTGTAGAGCTCTTTTGTTAACGTCGCACATTGTTACTTGTGCGTTCATTATCTTGGCTAAGGATATTCCCATAAATCCATATCCACAACCAACATCTAATATATTTAAATTTTCTTTATTAACTTTTTCGAATACTGTCTCTAGTAGTAATGTACTTCCAAAATCTAATTTGTCTTTAGAAAAAACACCGTTATCGCTAAAAAAGGACATAGTTAGCCCTTTGTATTTATAGATAATTGTACGTAATTCACTTTTTAAATTAGGATTGTTAGTAAAATATTGTTCCAAAGAATCACCATTTTCTTTTTCTTTAAGACATAATATATCTAATTATATTATTTTTGACTCGTAAAGTCAATAAATGTGACTACTATTGTACTCATTTTTAACAAAAATTGCAACTATTAATTAAAAAAAATAAAAAAGACTTATTCTTTTATAGTGAATAAATCTTTTTCGTTAATTTGATTTTTGAAAATTGAAACTTTTTCAATCCAAGTTTGTTGTGGTTTTGAAGTATTTCCGTTTACGTATATACCAGAAAGTGCAGATAATCCTTCATATGTAGTTAAATCTAAATCATAGTTGTCTTGCATTGCTTTTATAGAAATAACATGAGCAATTACACCAGCTTCTAATGTTGTATATTTCATCCAACCATCATATCCACGATGTCCACCGATATTATTACTATATTTGAAAAGTCCACTTGTTTTAATTCCAGCTTCTTGATAAGAAATAGCTAGAACTGTTGCTTTATCTATTTCAAATAAATCACATATTTTACCAACGTATTGTTCAAAAGTTAAACCATTATCCATATAGATGTTTCCATCACTAGATTTTGTTTTTAATGTTGGCGTTTCGTCAGTACGAATTTCTTCGATTGATGAACCATACTTTTCAGGATAACGATATAAATCTCTAACAAAGTAAACAACACCTGCTTCGAAGTTTTTTAGAGAGCCGATTTTCTTTTTAACTGATGAAGGTCCGATTATAAAGTTTTTATTAAATTCTTCATCTTCATAATTATTAGTATATTGGTGAGCTATACTTAATGTTTTATCGACATCTAGTTTAAAAGTTTGAGCATAATATATAATAGTATTGTCTTTTTGTCTTTTTTCAATCATTTCACTAAATGATTTGAAATATTCTAAATCAGAAAGTTGTTTTTCATCAGTTGTTGCTTTTTTAGAAGTAAATACTGATGATGCAGCAACCTCATTTGATAGAATACCGCTTTTATTTATAATAATGCCAGTAGTAAGGATTGTGATTATTAATAAAACAGGAATACACATTACTACTTGTTTTCTAAGACGCAGTTTATGTCTTTTTTTGTTCATACAAATTCTCCTTTGTATGACTTAATTTTACTTGATATTTGCAAGTAAGTCAAATCACTTGCTTTTCACCACTTTAATGATGTGTATATTAACATTTTATGTTTACACTATTTTTATTTGAATAATTTAGTGAAATTTCCATCTTCAAAAATAGCTATTTCTTCACCGTTTTCAGTGATTCCAACTATATTTAAGTCTTCTGTTCCAATCATGAAATCAACATGATTTGTACAATTATTCAATTTGAATTTATTTAATTCAGCCCTTGACATTTCTGGTCCGCCCTCTACACATTCTGGAAATGATGCACCAAGCGCTAAATGGCAGGAAGCATTTTCATCATATAGAGTTTCATAGAAAGTAATATTTGATTTTGATATTGGTGAATCGTATTCTACTAGAGCTACTTCTCCTAGGCGATTAGCTCCTGGACATGATGAAATAATATTTTTTAAAACTTCTTCACCTTTTTTGGCACCACATTCAACAGCTACACCTTTTTCAAATCTTATCCAGAAGTTATCAATTATATTATCTTGATAAGCTAATGGTTTTCCAGAATATACTATACCATTTGCCGAATCGTTTGTTGGGGATGTAAAGACTTCGACTGTTGGGAAGTTAACAAGTACTTCTTTTTTATTTTTTAAAACACTCTTTCCTGAACACCATAGATGGTTTTGGGGTAGTTCGATTTCAAAATCTGTACCTAAAGAATTAGTATATTTTAACTTTTTGAATTGATATGATGTTAATTTTTCAGAACGTTCGCTTAGTTTTTGAATATTTTCATCCCAGATTTTTTCAGGATCATTTTTATTAATGTGGCATATTTCGAATATTTTTTTCCATAAATCTGTTACTGGGTCTTCACTGTCAGGGAAAATTTGTTTAGCCCAACTTTCAGTTGGAACTGCTGCAATACACCAAGGAACGATTGATTTATCACGTAAGTCATCGAATTTTTGTCTTGTTTTAAAAGCATGAATTGTTAAGTCACTGATTTTTTTAGAATCGATATCTTTCATTAACCCAGGTGTTTCTGATGCTAGCATTACAAAAGCAGCACCTTTTTTAGCATATTCATTCCATTTTTCTTTGTTCCAAAATTGGAATTTCTTTAAATCATCTAGTTCTAAATTTAAAAGAGCGTCGTGCTTTAATTCTACGTCTGTTAAATCGAAATAGATATCCTTAACACCTAAAGAGTATGCAACATTAGCTAGGATTTTAACAAAGTCTACTCTTTCGTAATTAGCACTAATTAATAGTGGTTGATTTTCTTCTATTTTTAAACATGTTGTAAGTATTGTATTAGCATATTTTTCTAATTGTTTTTTCATATTATTCCTCCTTGTTTTATTATAACACTTAAAAAGCTAGTGTATACTAGCTTTCGTAAACAGGAATTAGCTTGCCTCCACCTGTTAATTTAATAGTTTTTCCTTCTAACCAATCATTTTGATAAGCATTATAATAGATGTTATAACCATTTGATTTAATTTGGCTTTTGATACGACTTATTTTACCGTTTTGAATAGTTAATGTTTTGATATAAGAATTGCCTGTTAATTCCCATTCTGTTGTTTTATCTAAGATTATATCAACGTCTTTAGATGCGTTATCACCATTTACTTGACCTTTATAATTAGTATTATTTAAATTTATGTCGATACTACTAATTTCATCAACGATAATATTTCCTTTTAATTTTAAGTCTGTTGCGGTAAAGATGACTGAACCACCATTTTCCTTTTGGTCACCATATTTATCATTTCCAGTTATTTTAAATAATATATTACTTCCGTAAGAGATATCTGTATTACTAATGTTTATATTAGCTTCAATATTAGTAATATTAAATAGTGGTGCTTCTTTATATAGAGGAGATGATGATGAAATAGTTAAAGATGAATCTTCGATAGTAAGAGAAGCATTACTATAATTCATACGATCATATTTACTTGTTTCAGTAAATAAATTGATAGCTGCTATATTTTCTTCATCTAATTGAAGTTTAGTAGTTAGTTCACTATCTGTTATGACTATGTTATTAATACTATTCATAGTTATCAAACTACTATTTGTTGTACCTTTTAAATTGGTAGCTGTTACTTTTCCTTTATTGTAGATTAATGGTGAGTTTAGACCTTCTGTGTTGACAGTAGAATTTTCAATAGTTATTTCACTATCGTTGTTCATAGTATTTATTCCAGGAGAATTATCACCTTTAGTTAGGATTTCAATGTCATTTGCTGTAACTGTAGCATAATCGATTGAAGCTATACCAGAAGAATTGTCTTTAGTAGTTGTAAATCGAACATTATCTAAATTAACGTTAGTATTTAAACCAGTAGCAAAAAGAGCTGTTGCATATTCTACACCTGTTACGATAGTACTATTTGATAATTCAATAGTACTGCCATCTTTGATTATTAATGCTGAGTTTAAACCATAATATAAACTACTATCTTTGTCAGTTGTTGAACCAGATGATTTTAATAATTCAAGGTTAGATGCTGTATAAGTAGCATTATTTGATACTTGAATAACTGATGTATCTTCTACTTTACTCTCTTCTTTTAAAGAAGATGCTTTTTCATCTTGAGTTATTTCGATAACAGCTATTGATTTAGCATCACGGCTTTTAGTATCTTCGCCGTTTAAAACTTTATTATCAGTTGTAACTATATTATAAATAGCAAATGAAGTACTTAGTCCTACTAGGAAGATTGAGTAATATATTAATCTTTTACTAGTACTTAAAGATTCTTTTAAAGAGATAGTACCAAATTTAGTAATAATTAAGTTTAATAAACAAATTACTATTATAACTGATGTTAATATTATTATAATTAATTCTTTTTGAGTATAGGTATTAGAACCTTCAACAACTAAAGATTCTTCTGATTGTTCTTCTGTCATTTCTGATTCTAATACTTCAGTAGAACCAGTATCTTCTAAAGCTATTGGAGCAGTATTAATTTCAGTAACGATTCGCTCTTTAGCATAAGAGACAGTTTGAGTATTAATACTTATACAACTTATTATAAGAAGTAGAGATATTATAATGAATAATATTGATATTTTCTTTTTTTGCATACTAAAACCTCCATTTTGATAATATATATAACTATTGTGAAATTTTGATGATTTTTTACAAAACTGTTATATATTTTAACATATTTTAATTATTTAAAAAAGGAAATTGAAAAAGAAAGACATTTAGTTGTCTTTCTTTTGAAGTTCAAGTTTCTTTTGGTAAGCAATTTCTTCTAAGTGAATTTGATGATATTCTGGTTCGTATTCACTTAGTTTATTATACATTCTAGTAAATAACGTTACTAAATCACCATATCTACTACCAGAGTTTGAGAAACGAATTGTTAATGTCCCTGGAAAATGTAATGTTGATTCTTCTGGGTCTAAGTTAGGACGGGTGAATTCTAAAAGGAATCCCTCTTCTACTTTAGATATCCTTACTATATCAGCTGTTTCTAGTGGAGCATCATCACTATGCCAAGTAATTGTATCATTTTGATATAACATTTCATATGCTTCTGATGAAGTAAGTCTTTCATTTATTTCGGTAGCTTTTTCTTGTTTATAATGATTTGTTAAAGATTCTTCATCTTCTTCTGATAATGGTAGTGTTCCAACATCATAAACGTCTCGTACATCAAATTCATCGTCCCATGTTGGTTCAGGAATTATTTCCTCTGGTTTATATATTTCACCATTTTTTGTTTCATTCATAAGTTCTTCAAATAAGCGATATATTGTATAGTTTTCTTTGGTTATAAGCATTGATTCATATACATCTTGATAAGCTGTTGTTTCTTCACGGCGAGATTTCTTGTTGATAAAATGCCAATATAAATCTAAGTTACCGCCATAAATTATTCTTAAATATTTTTCATCTTGATTAAGGTAATATACTGCACTAAAATCTTGTGTTTCTTTTATTACTTTCATGTTTTACTCCTATTTTTTTAATTCTAATTTTTGATTGTCTTGTTTATTTAGTTGTTCTTCGTAATGTTGTAAGTTATCGAAGTGACGCCAGAAGACTGCTTCACATGGTGTATAAATACTACCCGATAATCTAAATCTTATTGAGTACCAGCCGGGCATTCTTGAGAAGCCCATATCATCTTTTAGAGATTGTCTTATGAATTCTAGTAAGATACCAGTGTCTACTTTAGTTATTCTTACTATTTCAGCGATGGCACGATATTCTTCATCGCTGTACCAAGTTATTACACCATCTTGAACTAGCAATTTATAACGATAATCATTTTTTAGTTCTTCGTTTGATCTTTGACAACGTAGTTCATCTTCTTTTAGTTGACCCTCCCATAGTTCGTTTACTTCGGGAACGAAGATACGACAATTTATTAAGTCTTCATATAGTTCGTTGAAGATATCGTATAAACCTTCTTCTTTTTGAGGAACGAGAAATGATTCATACATAGAGTCTGTTTCATCAAACATTACTTCTAAATTATCATATACCCAGTAGATGTCGCCGTTACCACCGAAAAGAACATCTAATTTTTTATCTTCACTTTCTTCAATACGAATATCATAGGTTCCTATTTCACTTTTAGTTTTAGATACTTTCATAAGTTACCTCTTTTTTAGAATATATGGTAATTCTTCGATATGTAGTTGATGGAACTCTTTATCCAGTTCTGGGTCGAATTGTTGTAATTGGTTATACATTTTCATAAAGACCATATTAAATGGTTGATAATAGCTACCAGAGTTTCTAAAACGAATTGTAACAGTTCCTGGCAAGCGCATTCCATATTTATCACCAGTTAGTTCGGGACGATAGAATTCTAAAATAATGGCATCATTTTCTTCTGATATTTTTAGAACATCTGCTATAGCATAAGGTTCTTCATCACTGTGCCAAGAAAGACTTTGTCCTTCGTGAATTCTTTGATAGCCTTCACGTTGTTTTAGTTCCTCGTTACGTTCTTTAACACTTTGAATTTGTTTAGGACTAGGTGGAACTTGTTCTAAAGTTTCATCATCTTTAACAACAAATTCGTTGGAAGGAGTATAAACATTAGCATTGTTAACATCATCTATTAAAGTTTTAAATAAGCTATATATAGCATAGTTTTCTTTAGTAATAGTGAATGTATCGTATATTTCTTGAGACATTTCTGCATATGATTTGTAATTTTTATCTATTTTTAAAGTCCAATATAAATCAAGATTTCCACCGAAGGCAATAATTAATTTTTTATTTTCTTCAGTAAATTCATAATCATAATAAGCTTTATATCCTTTAATACGTGTTATTTCCATAAAACCACCCTACTATTTGCACTTTATTTATTTTATCATAGGAAATTTTTTTGTCATATAAAAAAAGAACTTTATAAAAAAGTTTTATAAAGCTTGTTAGTATTATTTGTTTTTTTGAGAATGGTCATAACGTTTAAAAAATTTATCCGTTAAAGAGAAAGCTAAATCATGATGAAAATATTCGTCGTATTCTTGAGGACGTGTTTCATCTTGTAAATAAGCTTCCAAATTTCCGTTTTGTTTAAGATTACTTTTTATTTCTTGATAGATATCATCTGGAATAGTATCTTCCATAGCAATAGATGAAGATAATTCTTGGATATAACCATGTTCTTTTAATAACTCGTAAAATTTATAAGATGAGGAATGACGCATTACAGCATCAACTAAACGATATTTACTTTGTAATAAAATATCAATCATGTACTTGAGCATTTCTAAAGACTGTCTAAATTTATCTTTGGGACATTCTAGACTAACCCATTCCATTATTTCTAAAGAATCTTCCCAGTCAATATAAGTAATGAACCAATCCCCACCTAGAATAACATGAACGTTTTGTGGTTCACAGTTGTAGCATTGACAAAACTCTTCAATAGAATCTATTTCTTCATAAGGAATAAGACCTTCTACACGAAAATTTCGAGCAGCACAGATGGCAAATAATTTAGCTATTACTTCAATATTTATTTCTAAACCTTGGTAGTGTTTTACTTCTTTTCTCATATATTTCACCGCTTGCTTGGTATTATAGCATTTGCATTAATTGATAACAAATTCTACTACTTATTTTCAGGATTTTGCAATACTAGTTTTTTAGGAGTTTCACCTATTATAAATGGTAGGTCTTCATCAGAGTTTGGTTGTTTTTGCTCTGCTCCTTTTAAAAGTTTTATTTTAGTATTTATTTGTTGTAATAAGATGTATAAAGTTACTTCTTGATGAAGATTCTTTTTAGAAGGATTATTCTTTTGATTATATTCTACAAAATCTTCTTCATACATTAAAGCTGTTTCAAAGTCTTGAAAACGAATTGCTTCAGAAACTGATATAGCACCAGTTGATAGTATTTCTGGTATTTGACCAGTTCTTTTTATATCTAATAAATGACCAGCGACTTCATAGATATCTTCTTCGTCTTTTTTTAGAGGACGATGTTTACGGCGTTTGTCTAAGTCGATGATGATACCTTCATAACTTTCGTGGTAAGTACTACTTAGTAATTTACGTTTTAAAATATCTTCTAAACTGATAGCTTGACCTAGAAATTGTTTTATGATTAATCTTTCTGGTGTATAGTTACGGTCTTTAGCTAGTAAGTCATTAAGTTTTACTAAAGCAAATTTGTATTTACCTTTTTGAGCTAGTTCCATGACAGTATTTAAACCTTTTTGTTCAGGAGTTGGGTCTTTATATAATAGAGATTCTGGGTTTTCACTTATATATTGAATTCTACTTTCGTATTCTTTTGGTAAAAGATTAACTAAATTAATAAAGTAAAAATAGATATTATGATCTATTGCATAGTCAGTTGAATTTATTGTTTCAAGATGTTCTAAATATTTTAAAGCATCTTCATAGTCTTCTCTAATTACAGCAAACATAAATAATTGTAAACAAACAGGACGATTATTAGGGTCCATTTTATGACATAGTTCAAAACAATTATTAGCTTCTCTTTTACGACGGTTTATTAATAATTCTTTGCCATAAAGAAAAAATTTATTAACAGAAGTTATATTGTATTCTTGAGATGATACTTGATAAATTAAACCTTCGTTTAGCATTCCTTCTAAAATCGAATCTTTTATACCGTAGATTGCTAAAATGTTAGATGTTAATTTTTTACCAGATATTAGTAGTTCATATAATGTTTTAAGTTGATTTGTGTACATCATTTATTCTCCTTATAGTGTTTTTGAGTTTTCTTGGTTCATAGAAGAAATTACTTGTTTTAGTTCAGAAGGATTTGCTAGTAAAAATCTGACTACATCATATGGAAGCGAATTAGTAGTAGCAGCAACTGCATCATAAAGTAATCTTTTATCTTGTTCATCTAAGTTATAAAAAGTGATTAAAGCTTCTGTTATTTTTTCATTAGGTCGACGATTACCATTTTCTAAGTCGATTATATAAGGTGTACTTACACCTAAACCTTTAGCTAAAGATGTTTTAGTAAGATTGTATTTTGCTCTTAAATATTTAAATGTTTTAGTAAATTCAGTTATTTTCATATTAATGCCCCTTTATCGAGAGGGTATTATACATTAAGAAAATAAAAATATCAATTGGTATGTTTGAATAATTTTTTTTCAAAAAAAGTAAGTCATTTTAGACTTACTATTTCTTTAATGTTTTTCTTTGCCAAGACTTTTTACCGCATTTTGGGCAAGCCATGTGTCTGGTTCTGTTAACGTGCATTGCAAATAAGACACTTTTGTAAGTAGGTACATATTTATAATGACATTTATCACATTCATAGTAACCAGCTACTTGTTCAATTCTTATAGCATAACCAACACCAATAATAAATATTATAAAACTACTTACGATTAAAGTTACTCTTCCCCAAGTCGGCATATTTACAAAAGAAGCGACAAAGACACAAGCTAATAAAATGATAGATACTATTACACCAATAAATATTTCAGCTGTTAGTAATTCTTTATCTCTTTCTTCTTTGAGTCTAGTGACTTCTAGAAGATTTTCTTCTAATTTTTTTTCGTTATCTTTCATATCTACAACTTCACCACTAAATAGATCATTTATAGTAATATCTAATATTTTACATAGTTCTGGCATGTTGTTAGCATCTGGTAAACAGATTCCATTCTCCCATTTTGAGATTGCTCTGTTACTAAGTCCTAGTCTTTCTGCTAATTCATTTTGAGTAATGTTTTTAAGTTTACGTCTTGAACTAATAAATTCTCCTATTTTAATTAGATCCATATAGTTTTCTCCCTTCTTGTATTAAATATATCTTAATAGTTTGTGAATTTACAGGAACTGGTGGTTGATAATTGTTTTTTTAATTTATTAATCTTTTATCATCTAATTTTTGAATACCAATTACATTATTATCATTTGCTAATATACTTAATTCTTTTCTGGCTGTTATATTTAATTTTTCTAACCTTTCGCTTTGACTGATATTATTATCAATCATACTAGCATTTAGTACTTCTAAATTGCTTAATACTATAAGATGAAGGATATCTGCATAGTCTCTAATATTTCCTTCTGAATTTGGATTCTTTTCTTTCCATTCTTTGGCGGTCATTCCAAATAATGCAACGTTTATAACATCTGCTTCAGTAGCATAAGCAATTTGTTTCTGTTTTTCTGTAATTTTCGGCACAATATTTTCTTTAATACTTTCTGTGTGAATTTTATAATTTGTTTTTGACAAACTTCTTCTTACAGACCATTCTATTTTGTTTTGATAACTTTCATTATACTTTAATCTTTTAAATTCTTTAATTAAATATAGTTTAAATAAATTATCAATCCACGATGCAAATTCTAATGCAATATCTGAATGCGCAAACGTTCCTACACTATACTTACCTTTTGAATAAGTCATTCCTTTAGCATTTACCCTAGCGCACCATTGACTTGGTGACATCGTAAAAGTTTTTTTAGGTGCTTCTGTTTTAATTAGGCTGAATTCCGCCGAATTAAAATCTTCATTACTAAGTTCTTCCCATAGTCCTAAAAATTCAATCGTATCATAATTACTTAGCCACTTTTTAATTACATCAGAAGGATCTGTTGAGTTTTTATATTTTGCTAAATCAGTTAAAGAGATATAATCTTCATTATCTATTCTCATTACTCTAATTTCATTTTCATTGACATTCATAATTGTTGTAATTTTATCTTTCACTTTCATTCTCCTTTCTAGGCATGTTTCTTTGTATAACATATTCTAACACGCGAACAAACATTTGTATATATAAACAACAAAAAACTAGATATTTCTATCTAGTTTATTTACTAATTGGTAGCGCCGGTGTGATTCGAACACACGACCTGCCGGGTATGAACCGGATGCTCTAGCCAACTGAGCTACAGCGCCATAAAAGTAAGCATATTAAATATAGCATTTTTAGACTAATTTGGCAATACTTTTTTTAAATTTTTTTGAAAAAATTACATTTTTTGTGTTTTTTTGCTTTTTTTACTATAAATAATTCACTCTTTTTGATTACTTAAAAGCAAAAATATTTTTATTTTGCTTACATTTTGTTTTAAAGAAAAAATATTTTAAACGACCAAAAGATAATAATTTAAGAATATTTTTATCTTTAGTATGTTTATAAGTAAGAAGTATTCTTTCTTCATTAGATAGTTCTTGGTTATGGGATGATATCTCACCATTAAATACTAATTCTCTAGTATTTTCTAAGTAGCAGTTGTCTATACAATCGGTAAGTTGCCAATCATATCTTTTGATAATATTTTTAAATTGAGGAAGATATGATGAAGGCATTGTGATAAGTGGTTTACTATCGCCGATTAGTTCGATTGATTTATCTACTAGGGTTAGACCTAGTTTTTGTTTACGATACTTTGGATCAAAATATACAGTACATAGTTTGTTTTCTTTATCTCTTTTGATGTTTGATACTCCGATTATCTTGTTATTGTGAACTGCTATTATAGTGTCTCTTGTTCCTTGATAGATACCTGGAATATGTTTTTTTAGGAACCAGTCTGTGTATTCGGGATAAGTTGTTTTAGCACTTATTGTAGTAAGGAGTATCTCGTTGATAATTGGTTCGATGTCGATACCTTTTTGTAATAAGTTACTTAATGAATAATAGTTAATCATATGACCTCCTATAGCTTAGGTATGTTGTCTAATCTTTTATAGTAAGTGTTTGCTGTTTCTTTATCTCTTAGAGAGATACCATAGTAGTTTAGTAAATCATTGATACTTTTTTGACCATTAATAATTGATTTAAAGATGTTTAGTAATGTCTTAGGGTCATCTTGGAATAGTTCGAATAATCTTGTAGCGTAGATATCTGATGTAATATAACCGAAACTATTATGAGCACTATGATTAAGACATTTTTTATAAGCTTGGATGATTACTGGAGAAGCTTGTCTTTCAATGATAGGAAGCATGGCTTTGTTTTCTTCTTCAGCGATGACGTGTTCTTGGTTAGTATGTAATCTTATTATATTGTGTTTTTCTGGTAGTTGGTCTTCTTTAAGTAGTTTACTTAGTTCATAAACAGATATATATTCTATAAGGATACTTAGTAATTCTTTGTAATGATAGTTAGACATAATACGATTGAAATTATAGGTACTATAAGCGCTTAATAAAGCATGAATATACTCATGAGATGTTGCTACTACTTCAATAGAAGATAATTGGTCGCTGATATGGATATGTTCTATTGTAGGTAGTTCGTATATTTTACCAACAGATGTTTCTAAAGTAGCATCAAATGGATTAGGAGTGCTGCTTAGTTTTAAAAGTGAGTTATATTCAGCTATTTGTTTACTGTATGAAGAGTCAAATATTTTATTTAGAATTGTAGTTAGATATTGTTTTAATTCTTCTAAAGTTAAACTTGTATATTGGAATGTAGATGGGTCAGGTAGATTTAAAGCTTTTAATCTTTTGGTGATATTAACATAGTTTTTTTGACCTCTACTAAAATTAAATTCTGGATATGATAAATCGAAGTTATAACGAGATACGTCATATTCGAAGTCTTCTGATTGTTTTAACATTTCTTCTAAAGTCATATTAATTCTCCTTTGTAATGTGTTGTATTCTATCATTAAATATATTTTTTAGCAAATGAAAAGAGCTTTATAAGCTCTTATAGTATTAATGATTTAATTTCAGAAGTAAATGCACTTTCTTACTCCCCACGTGCATTTAGTTTTAT
>CAVAGO010000037.1:0-20300 GCA_963588075.1 bacterium
AATCTTTCGTATTCTTTATTTTTTATTTTCTCTTCTAATTCTCTTTTAGTTAAATTTAATGATATACAATTATGCGAATAGAAAAATATTTTTTCTGTATCTTTAAGTGTAATTAAAATAATACATTGAGACCAGTTTAATTTTGACACCATTGGTGTCAATTTTTCTATGCTGAAAATTTCAAAAGTTTTTCTCATTCTATACAGAGTTCTTTCATTATATTTTTTGCCCACTTCTTCTTGAAGTTTTATTGAATATTTTTTTATTATGTTTTCTCCATAATGTTTACCTGCTTCGTAAAGTAACTTTCCTATTTCGTAGTATGTTTCTACTTTGTGTTTTTCCTTAGAGTAATCTTTTATTCTTGCATAATTTTCATTTTCTATTAATTTTGTTTTTATTTCATCATAGTAGTTCATTTGAAACAACTCCTTCTACCCTATATTTACTCCCTATATAGGTGGATTTCCTTTTTTATTTCAGAAAAAAAGAAGACTTTTGTCTTCTAAAGATTATCTATTTGACGCCATGCTTCTATATCTTCGTTTCCTCTAATAAACTTACCTTTTGGTAAATCTTTATCTTTTAAATTATAATGTTTTCTTCCTTTAATATATACATATGATAAATTTATGCATATGCTTAAGTCGCCATCTTCTACTTCAATTCCTAATATCAAAGTTTTCAGATTCTTTAATTCTTTAATGAATTCTAAATTTTTAATTTTATTATTTCCTATTATCTTTAAATATTCTAAATTGGTTAGTTTATTTAGCACACTAAAATCAATTAATTTTGAACTATTTTCTATCGTTAGTGATTTTAAAGTTTTATTTATTTTATCTAATTCAGAAATATCTTCTAGATTTCTGTTATTTATAAGATATAAACATTGGACTTTCTGTGAATTATCTATTCCTTTTAAACTTCTTATTTTACTAGTAAAAATAATTAATGTATCTAGTATTGAACTCTTAAATAATTTAGAAATATCCTCTTCTTGATAATCAGTAATAGCTAAAGTTCTTAAGGTTTCTAATTGTTCATAATTAACTTGATATTTATTTTTTATATGAAGATCTTCTAATCCTTTTATTTTAGAATAGTCTATAACTTGGTTTTTGCCATAACTCATCATACAGTTTAGCGATTTAATACATGGCATTTTATATAATGGTGAATAATCAAAGTTATCTTGTGGTACTGAAGGACTTACTTGTATATATTTTAATGTTGGACATTTTGTTATAAATTCTATATTATCAGAAATAATTAACACTTTTTCTAATTTATGCTTATTTATGAAATTAATATGTTCCTCTAAAGTTTTTTTACTTTTCAAAAGCGACCCCATATATGATGCATCATAAGGATGTCTAACTATTAGTGTGTCATAAATTTTCTGGTTATATGAGCAAGTGAATATAAAGCCTTCTCTATTTAAACATCTTATTCCGTTTGAATTGTCATTAGTTTCTATTTCTTTTTGTATTTCCTTCAACATAGTGCTACTCTCCTAATAAAATTATAGCACAAATCTTAAACTACTCTACTTTGACATTTTGTGGTATTATATGAACAGCGAGGTGAAATGTCATTATGAATATTAAAAATTTAACTATGTCTTTTGGTGTGCAAGAAATATTCGATGATGTTAACTTGCAAATAAAAGATAATGAAAAAGTCGGTATTATAGGAATGAATGGTGCTGGTAAAAGTACATTCTTTAAACTTATTATGGGTAAGTTAGAACCTGATAATGGACGTATTATATTAAAACCTGGTACAAGGATTGGTTTCTTACCACAAGTAATAAGTGATGAAATACCTAGTATGGAGATATCTGTATTTGATTATCTACTTGAAGGAAGACCTATAAAGAAATTAGAACAAGAACTAAGTGAAGCTTATATGGAAGCTAGTACTGAGACTGATGAAAAGAAATTAAAATTCATTATGAAAAGAATTGGGAAACTTCAAGAAAAATTAGAATACTATGACGTATATAGTGCTGAAAATATACTATTAAAAATAGTTACTGGAATGAATATAGATAGTGATTTACTAGATATGCAGTTATGTAATTTATCTGGTGGACAAAAAAGTAAAATTGCTTTTGCAAGACTCCTTTATTCTAATCCAGAAATACTATTACTTGATGAACCTACTAACCATTTAGATATAGATACCAAGGAATATATAATTAATTATTTAAGAAATTATAATGGAACAATACTTGTTATATCACATGATATTGATTTCTTAGATCAAGTTACAACTCAAACTCTTTATGTAGATAAAGCTACTCATAAGATGGAACTATATCCTGGTAATTATGAAAAGTATATGAAAATACGTAATGAAAGATTAAAGACATTAGAAAGAATACATGATAAACAAGAAAAAGAAGAAGAAAAACTTAAGAAAATAATTGCTAAGTATATTGGTGGTAATGAAAAGAAAGCTAGAATAGCTAAAGATAGACAAAAGAAGTTAGCTAGACTTGAAGAAAATAAAGTTGTTTTAGAACAGAAACAAAAAGTTGCACATTTTAAAATTAAGATTAACCATCCTTCAGGAGTTGTTCCTATTAAGTGTGAAAATGTTAAATTTGGATATAAAGAAGACCATATACTTATAGATAACTTAACATTTGATTTAGGACGTGGTGAGAAGTTCTTAATAGTTGGAGAAAATGGTGTTGGTAAGTCTACTCTACTTAAATTAATTGTAGGACAGTTAAAACCATTACTAGGTGAAATTGTCTTGAATGATAAAACTGAGATTGGGTATTATGCTCAAGAACATGAATTACTAGATAATGAAAAGATAATTTTAGAAAACTTTGAAGGTACTGGATTAAGTACTAAAGAACTTAGAAGTTTCTTAGGTAATTTCTTATTCCATGGTGAAGATGTTTATAAGAAAATATCTGTGTTATCTCCTGGCGAAAGAAGTCGTGTTGCTTTAGCTAAGTTAGCATTAACTGGCGCTAATCTATTAATCTTAGATGAACCTACTAACCACTTAGATCCACAAACACAAGAAATGATTGCTAAGACATTTAGAGACTATGAAGGTACTATGCTAGTAGTATCACATAATGTAGAGTTTGTTGATAATCTTGGAGTTGAAAGAATGCTTATGTTACCTAGTGGTGAAATAAGATACTATGATAAAGAAACTGTTATGTATTATCAAGAATTAAATAATCAAAGTAAATATAAAAAGAATCCTAAGAATAATTAGGATTTTTTATATGTCTAGTAAAGGGAATATCCTTTAGAATAAGGGCTAAATATGGTATAATTAAAGTGTAATAAATTAAAGGAGGTAATGATGGAAAGAGTTAAAAAAGCTGTGAAAAAATCACCTGTTTTGTACAAGGTATTACAATTTGTTTTTATTATTTTAGGAGCAGCAATTGCAGCGTTTGCTGTTGAAGGCATTTTAGTACCTAATTCAATCTTAGATGGTGGAGTTACTGGTATAAGTATGATACTTAACTATACAATAGGATGGAAACTAAGTTTGTGTATTATTGTAATAAATATTCCTTTCTTATATATAGGTTATAGGAATATGGGATGGAGATTCTTAGTAAAAGCTGTATTAAGTATATTGATATTCTCTTTATTCTTAGAAGTATTCCATCATATAAACCATGTAATAGATAATATCTTATTAGCTACAATATATGGTAGTGTTATTCTAGGTGTTGGTGTTGGTTTAGTTTTAAGATCAGGAGGATGCTTAGATGGTACTGAGTCTTTAGGTATCGTAATAAGTAAACATACAAATTTATCAGTTGGGCAATTCGTATTGTTCTGTAATGTAATAATATTTAGTGTAGCTGGAATATTCTATGGTATAGATAGAGCGTTATATTCCCTACTCGCTTACTTCATAACTTCAAAAGTAATAGATGAAATCAATGAAGGATTCGAAAGAGCTAAAGCAGCAATGATTATTACTAATGATGGTGCTGGGATGGCAGAAATTATTTATGAAAAGATTGGTCGAACTGTTACATTAATTGAAGGTAAAGGATTAATAAGTGGTGAAAAAGCTGTACTATACTGTGTACTTACTAGAATTGAAGTTCCAGAGTTACGTAGAATTGTTGAAGAATTTGATGAATCAGCATTTGTTACGATTACTGATGTATCAGAAGTTATAGGACAACATATAAAAAATAATAAACAATTAGATTTCAAAAAGAAAAAAGTAAAAGAAAAGAAAGAAAATGAGGCATAAATATGAAAGTATATAATAAATTAGTAAGAGATAGAATTCCTGATATAATCTTAAAAGATAATGAACTTCCTACTACAAGAGTTCTAGATGATGAAGAATACATCAAAGAACTAAATAGAAAACTACAAGAAGAAGTTAATGAATACTTAGAAGCAGAAAATATCGAAGAAATGGTAGATATTCTAGAAGTAATTAGAGCTATCTTAGAACACAAAGGTGTTACTTACGAAGAGATTGAAGAAAAAAGAGTAAAAAAAGCTACTAAAAGAGGTGCTTTTAAAGAAAAGATATTCTTAGAAAAAGTTATACAAAACGGGGATTAGACACTATCTAGTGTCTTTTTATTTGTAAAATCAAGGAAATTACTATAAAATAATAATAGTAGATATATAGAATTCAGGTGATAATATGTATACTAAAGTTGAAGAAGCAATCCATTTTATGGTAAAAGCGAATAAAGGACAAAAAAGAAAAAATGAAAATATCGACAAATGTTTTCATCCGATGGTAATTTATTCAATGCTAAGAGAGTTTACTGATACTGAAGATGTACTAGTATCTGCCCTACTTCATGACATTATTGATGATACAGAATATGGTTATGAAGAAATAGAAGAAAGATTTGGTACATTAGTTGCTGATATGGTATCAGACTTATCAGAAGACATGAGTATTGCTAAATGGTTTGATAGAAAAAAAGATTATATCAAAAGAATGAAAGCTAACTACGATGTTAATGTTATAAATATTATGTTAGCAGATAAACTTCATAACTTAATTTCAAACTATGATAATTTTCTAAAACATGGAGATAAACTTTGGAAGAATACTGGTGGATCTAAAGATGAAAATAGATACATCTATAGAGAAGTTTATAATATAGCTAAAAAGAAAAATGCTAATAAAAAACTATTAGAAAGATATAAAGAAATAGTAGTTGTATATTTTGGAGAACTTGAAGATGAGTAATTTTATTAGAAAACATTGGAAACCAATAATCTTCTCATTAAGTATTTTAATATTTGTAGTTATTACTAAGTTATTACTAGAAGAACAAATTCATATATTCGATGATTTTGTATATAATATGATATCTAAATTAAGATGTGAACCACTTACCTACTTCTTTAAGTTTATGTCATTCTTATGTAGTACTTGGTTCTTAATATTTACAACAATAATGATAATGGCATTTGCTAAAAATAGAAAAAATGGTTTTTATATAGGTCTTAATGTATTAATATGTTTCCTACTAAATCAAACTTTTAAAATGATATTTACTAGAACTAGACCAGTTGATATTAACTTGATAGTAGAAAATGGTTATAGTTTTCCTTCAGGACATTCAATGGTTAGTTTAGCATTTTATGGATTCTTTATTTATATAATTGCTCATAAGAGAATTAAGAAGAAAAAGAAAATATTATATTGTTTATTACTAGCACTATTAACTCTTTTAATAGGAATAAGTCGTATATACTTAGGTGTTCACTATGCTAGTGATGTATTAGCAGGATTTGCTTTATCAATGGCTTATCTGATTATATATATAAAATTATTTTACAAAAAAATGGAAAGTTAGTTGACTAGTCTAAAGGCTTTCCTTTTTATATGTAAAGTAATAGATAAGAGAAATATCTTTTAAATAATTTTAAAGAATATTTTGTTACAATATCTATATAAGGTAGTGAGTTTATGAAAGTTAAAGAATTTATAAAGAAATATTCTATATGGATAATTCTTGTTATAGTATTAATAAGTTCTATAATAGTTGGTTCTGTTTTAATAAATAATAAAAATGATTTAAAAAATGATAAAATAATTGAACAAGAAAAAACTAATAATATAATTGATAAGACAGATGAAGATATAATAAATGATAATCAAGAAGATACTGATAATGAACTAAATAATGAAGTTAATACTGATGATTTATTAGATGATGCTAATAACTCTGTTAATCAAGAAGAACAAAATAATAAAGATTCAAATGAAAATAATAACAATTCTAATGCAGGGAATAATTCTAATAGTAGTTCAACTACCAATGATAAAAGTAACTCTAATGCAAATAATAACAATAACTCTACTACTAATAATGGGAATAGCTCTAACAATAGCAATACGAATAATAGTAATACTTCAAATGATAATAATAGTGATGATAAACAAGAAGAAGTTGTGCTAACACAAGCAGAATTGAATAATCAATATAGAAATAAATTACAAACTATGTATGGTATAACAATCGCTTATGGAGATGAAATGGGAAGTTATTTAATTGGTTATTACTCACCTACTAAAATGACTTATGATACGGAAATAAATGAATATTTAACAAGAATTGAAACTGAATTAAAAAAATATCCTACGGGATTCTTTAAAGAAATGAAAAACTTTGGAATGCCATTAACTCTTTATATTGTAAAAGATATTCCTAACAGTGGGATTGCAGGTTTAACAGATAGTCAGTTTGCAGATAATATAATAATTAGTATTAAAAGTGGTTTACTATTTGAAAAGACTTTGAACCATGAAATAATGCATTATATTGATGCTTATTTGAAAATAAAAATGTATCCAGAAGATTTAGAAAGTATTTGGAATGAACTAAATCCAGATAACTATACTTATGGTAGTTTTGATACTTCTTTAGACTTTTTAACTACTCAAAATAATAATTCTTATTTCTTAAGTAATTATGCTCAAACTAACTGGCGTGAAGATAGAGCTACTCTATTCGAAGACCTTATGACAAGAAGTTTAAAAAGAAGTTGCTATACTGAAGGTACTCCTTTATACAATAAAATTAAAACAATAGCAGAACAAATTGATAAATACTATGATTGTGTAAATAGTTCTACTACTGAGTATTGGGAGAGATTTTTATAATATTAAAAGAGTTCACTGTGATAGTGAACTCTTTTTTATGAACCTGTACTTAAATAATTTTTGGAACCTTTATTAAATATAATAAAACATGGAATTAAATACAATAAAACAATTAATGGTAAGAATGCATAGTAGATAGTATCTACTTTACCCACAAAATACATTAATGGATAATAATTAACTAATGCATATGGAATTATATAAGTAAATATTTTTACAAAGTACTTATTAAATATTCCAATTGGATATTGAGCTACGTTTTTACCTCCATCTGTAAAGACATTTCTAACTTCGAGACCTTGAACAGTTAAAAAGCAGTAAGAAGCAGCTAATAGGAATATTCCAAAGAAGATAGCAATACTACTTAATAACATTAGTATAAGAGTTATTACTTTTAGAATAGACCATTCGATATTTAATTTAATTAGAGATATTATCATAATAATGATACTTTGGATTACTCTAGCTAACTTAGTATAATCAATTTGATATCCTACTACTTGTAAAAGAATATTTCTTGGTCTTAAGAGAAGTCTATCGAAAGAACCATCGATTATTAAAGAATCAAATTGATCTATTCCTCTAGCAAATGTTTCATTCATAGAAAAACCAAAATGAATAATACTAAATGTTAAAAGAATTTCGTATATATTATATCCTTGGAGATTAGAAAATTTTTGGAATAAAGCGATTATTAAGAAATAATAAGTGAAGAAGACAAGTATTTGGGAACATAGAGATAATATAAAGGATAGTTTATATTCTAGAATAGATTTTAGGTGTAGTTTAAGATAGTCAAAATATATTTTCATATTAATTATCCACCTTGTACTGCTACTCTTTTTAGTATTTTATTAGAAGATATTATACCTAAAATTACTATTATAATTAACCAAGTTATTTGAATGAATAAGCCTTGGTAGATTGATGTTCCTACTATGTTTCCGGAATATATTCTGAATGAGAAATCACTTATGTAAGCAAATGGTAATAATGTTGCTATTGTTTTTAGAAAGTTTGGAAATAATGGGATAGCTATAACTTGACCAGACAAGATTTCAGCGATGCCACAGTACATTCCCATTACTCCTTTACTATCAATACTATAGAATATTAATAGATACATTAAAGTAACTAATGCTGTTACTAGAAGTGTTGCTATAATAAGAGTAATTAAGAAGAATATGAAAGCACTGAAACTTGCTGGTAAAGTTAAGTTATATGGATATGGTAATAAGAAAGCAATTATAAGTAAGGGAATACATCTTAGTAAGACTGCTGATAATTTAGAAGCTAAGATTCTTATGTACCACATCCAATATAAGTTTTGAGGGCGACATAGTTCGTAAGCAACATTACCATTTTTAATCATACTTAATATTTCATTGTCTTTGTGCCAAATCCAAATTAAAGATAAGAAAGCTTGGCTTAACCATTGATAAGGAATTAGTTCAGCTAATGAGATATCGACATTGGCATCTCCACTACTATAGAAAGCCATATATACCATTATAAATACTAATCCAAAGAATATTTGAGTTGCTAAGCCAGCTAAAGCTGCTGCTTTATATTGTAATCCTACTGCAAATTTTAATTTAAAGAATGATAAATATTGTTTCATTAGATAGTCTGATATAGATTGATAATTATGTTATCTAATGATTCATTATCTATTTCAAGGTCTTTGATATCTACCTTTGTAGATAGATAGTTTAAGAAGTCAGATACTTCGAGAGTTTTAGAGTCAATTGTAAATTTGTACCCATCGTTTGTTTTTTCTTGAGTGATAATTCCTTTTTTTCTTAGTTTTGTTAATTTAGTTCCTGTTGTTACTGATATGTACTTATGATGATCATATTTTTGTTTTAAGTTTTTTAATGTACCATCATAGATGACTTCGCCGTTGCCAATCATTATAATTCTTTTAGCAAGGGCTTCGATGTCACTCATATCGTGAGTGGTTAGTATAACTGTCACTTTTTGTTCTCTGTTAATCTTTTTGATAAAGTCTCTTACTATTTGTTTAGATAGAGCATCTAAACCGATAGTCGGTTCATCAAGAAACAATATCTTTGGTTCATGTAATAGTGATGCAGCTATTTCACAGCGCATTCTTTGTCCAAGACTTAATTGTCTTACTGGAACGTGAATGATATCTTCAATGTTTAATAATTTTACCAAGTAATTCTTTTTTTCTTCAAACTTAGTGTCCTCTATTTTATAGATATCTTTTAATAAATTAAAAGTATCATCTGCTGGGATATCCCACCATAGTTGAGAACGTTGGCCGAATACTACACCGATTTGAGAAACATACTCTTTACGGTCCTTCCAAGGTGTTAGACCGTTAATAGTTACTTCCCCACTATCAGGTATTAGAATTCCTGATAAGATTTTGATAGTAGTTGATTTACCCGCACCGTTTTGACCTATGTAACCAACAATACTACCTTCTTCGATATTAAAAGAGATATCTTTAATTGCATCTATATATTTATATTCTCTTTTAATAAAGTTTTTTAAAGTAGCTTTAAATCCTGATTGTTTTTTTGCTACTTTAAAAGTTTTACTTATGTGCGAAACATTGATGAAAGACATTTTTTTACACTCCTTTCCTAACCTTTTTACAACGCAAAAAACCAGATATTTCTATCTAGTACCCCATCATGTAATTATACAATTGTAAGTTTTCTTGCAAAAAAGTCATATTCATTATAAACAGGAGAATAAAAAAATGCAATAAGTTTATTGCATTTTAGTGTTTTTTTATGATAATTCTTTCATTTTTTTGATATTTAAATAACTTATCAATGTTCCAATAACAATAGTAATTGAAGCTATGATAAAAATATCTGATGTATCAGGATTAGCTTCTTTTTTCATAAAAGTTGCTTCGATAGTTACATCGGCATTAGGCATTGTAAATGTGTAATCTGTAAATACTAAAACATTTCCATTTGCATCCGTTACTTTAACTTCATTTAATTCATATCCCTCGTTTGCTGTTATTTTAAAAGTAACTTGGTTTCCTGTATATTCTTTTTCTGTTGAAACAGATATTGTTCCATTACCATCAGTTTTTGTACTAATATCATATTTTACTTTATATTTAATTACAAAAGCGCTCTCTGATACCATACCACTTACAAGAAAGCCGTTTGTGGTAGAATTAATACATTTTACAATACTTAATTCATTGTCTGCAGAAACATCAAATGAATCATTTAAATAAATCGTATCTAAGATATTGAACTTACTATCAAAAATTTGAATTGTTGCTCTAGTATTTCCTGAATCATCTGTGGTAATTCCGCCACCTATAAAAGTATCTTTTACAACTGCTAAGCTTGTAAAATCCATTTTCTCAACATTTTTTCTATCTCCATCAACTACTTTTGTAATCTTATTATCTTGAATAGCAAAAATACCATAAGATGATGCAAAATATATATCTTCATCTTTCATTACTAACGATGTAAAAGTATTATAAAATGACTGCATTTGACTTTTCTCATCATCAGTAAGTGAACTAGCATCTAATTTGGTTTCATCATAGGAAAGATCCGCAGCAATATTTATTAAGTAAAATTCGTTATCTTTAGAAGCTAGGATTTTTACTTTATCACTTGAGGATGTCATTCCTAAAATACCATAGTTTTCAATGAATTTTGTATCTTTAATAGTTCCTTCATTATCAAGACTATCTAAAACTATTCCGGCTGTTCCGCTACTGCTGTTTAAAACTAATATTATTGCATTTTCTATTTTAAAAAGTAATCTTCCTCCAGTATAACTTGAATAACCTTCAGATAAAGTAGATGTCTTTAATTGTTCTCCTGATGGACTTATTAATGTTAAAGTATCAGTAGAAATATTTCTATAAATTAAATAGTTTCCATCACTTGTTTCAACATAATCGGATACAGATGAATTAGATAAATCTATATCTAGTAATTTTTCTCCAGTAGATGATATTCTTTTGAAACCGGTAGTATTACCAAAAAATTGAATAAATATACCAGAATATCCTTGAGAATCTTCTTTTACATTTAATCCAAATCCACCATAGTCTTCATAAAGAGTTTTAAAATCTTCTTCAAATTCTAACGCTTTAACAGGCATTATAAATAATAAAAAAGCTAAGATAACAACTATTATTTTGTTTTTCATATTATTACCATCTTTCTATTTATTTTATTATAGCACGTAATACAAAAAAAATACTAGATTTGAAATCTAGTATTCTATAATAGCTCTTTCATTTTTTTGATATTTAAATAACTTATAAATGAACCGATAATAATAGTTATTGAAGCTATAATAATGATATCTGATGTATCTGGATTTACTGGTACGAAAGTTGCTTCGATTATAACGTTAGCACTTGGCATTGTAAACGTGTTTTCAGTAAATTCAATTTTATTTCCTTCATTGTCGGTAACAGTCACTTTGCTTAGCACGTATCCATCATCCGGGATTATTGTAAATGTTACCTTTTCGCTATTTGAAGCATTACCTTTTTCAGATGTTATTTTACCATTACCATTAGATTTTGTGTCTACTTTGTAATCAAAACTATATTTCATAAATATAGTAATCCCAACAATTCCTCGAGCTGTTACTTCTCCCATAGTTGAAGTTAATGGATAATTCGTTGTCCATGATGAACCTATTATATAGAATCCATTATATGTTGGTAATATTGCGATTAGGTCTCCTATACCATACGATGTACTACTATTATTATTTGAAATTGAAGGATTTATTGATTTTATAAGATTATTATTTTTATCATAAATATTAATTTTACTTACATCATCTATACTATATGCTTCTAGATAATAGTCTTCTAACGTTTCTTTTTTATACGAAACATCCACTGCCCAATATTGATTAAATGTATATGCATCTTCATATAAGACTTTCTTAATTAATAAGTTTTTGTTGTTATCATATTCTCTTAATTCTACTTTTAATTTATTATTTTCTTTATCTTCGTAGCCTACTACAACATAATAACTATTATCTTTATTCTTTTCAACATCATATAATTTCAATGTACTATCTTCAGTTGAAATTAAAGTTGTAAATTCTTGTGTAAGCTTTGATGCTTCTGACTCTGATGGTGTTGTTGTAGCTAGAGTTACATTTAAGTCTTTATCAACTATGTAATAATCGCTACTATTTTGAACACTTAAATATATTGTATCGCCATCTTTATATAGTTCTCCATAATAGTAGTAATCACCCGGTAAATCAATATCTTTTTGTTCTAATACATTTAAGTCAGAATCTAAAACAGATAGCTTATTATAGTTATATCCAAGCTCTGAATCATATATTCTAGAGATTGTTAAATAATTACCATAAAAAGGTACTATTGTAGTATCCCAGTTTCCAAAAGATACTTTCTTAAATTCATAAGTTTTTTTATCATACCTATAAATACCTTGTTCGGCTAGAAATATTATATAGTCATCTTCTTCAATATATGTTTTATTCATAGATGCTGTTTCAGCATTATATGTTTCTAATTTTAGTTCATTTATATTTTCATCTGTTATTTTTGCTAATGTTATTGTTGGTATTAGTAAAAATGTTAATAGTAATATTTTTTTCTTCATACTACTCACCTATTCTAAAGAAATTATAACACTTTAAATACATTAAAAAAAGACTTTTGCAAGTCTTAATTTAAGTATTCGTGTAAGTCTTTTAATCTATAAGTTGGTTCTGGCATTCTACTAGTTGGTACGAATCCTGGTTCTGCATTAATAACATCAGGAATTCTATTTACGATGTCAGCACAAGTTAATTCAACTGTAGCTGGTCTTTGTACTGTAACAGTAGTTTCTGGCTCACCAATAACTGTCCATTCATTCTTATCGAATTCATCTTCAGCATATACCTTACCAATACATTCTGCTTCTAAAATAATTCCTTCTTCAGTTTCAGCTGTTACAACAGCACTCATTCCTGTTGCGTTACCTGCTGGAATACTCATACCTAAAGTAGAAGATTCTAAATCTTTATCATTTGTTTTAGGTACACATTCTTGTTTCATACTTGTAATATGTAATCCTAGTTTATCAGCTAACCATCCTACTGTATTCCACATATATGAAGGAGCAAAGTTTCCTGAGTCAATGATTTTTTGTCTTTCTTCTGAACTCATTCTATCTGCTGCAGCTACTTCTCTATCAAATTCTTCTAATGTTAAACCTGCCCCATGAGCTTTAGCTAATGCTATACCATAGTCTTCTACATTATAAGATGAAGAACCTTTAATCTTAGCTATTTTATGTGTTGTACCAGCTATTACAGTAATTAAGTTACCCCAGAAGATATCTTGATATCCACATCCTGTGATAGTACACTTATTAGCTTTAGCTAATACATCTAATTCTTTCCATACAGTTGGGTTAGAGTTTGATGCGAAGAATGCTTCTTCACAAGTAGTTATAGCATTTATTCCTAGAGATGCACATACTCTTAAAGATTCTTTAACATCACTTAATAAACTCATAGTTGTTACTATAGCAATGTCTGGTTTAGAAGCTTTTAAATATTCTTCTAAGTTTTTTACTGAATCAACAAGAACATTTTTATTTTCTGTTCCCATTACTTCACCGATATCTTTACCAATAACATCTGGATTAATATCTACTGCTCCTACTATAGTTGCACCATGTTCATATACATATCTCATTGTATAGATACTCATTTTACCGCAACCTATTTGAAATACTTTAATTTTTTCCATTAATTCACCATTCCTATCATAGTTTTATTATATCAAATATATTGGGTAAATATTTATTAAATTGTGTTAAAAAAGAAGTAGTTTTACACTACTTCTATTCTGTTTCTGTTAAATCGACATTTTCTTCTCTAATTAAATCTGCGAAATCAACTTTGAATTTTTCAATTGATTTCTTTTTAGCATCCTCATAAACGTTACGAGCATTACATACTGCTTTGTAAATATGTTTAATACGACAAACATTTTCATTATCAAATAAAGCATATGTAAAGGCATTTGATACAATTGTTAAACAGATATCTGGGTATCTTGAAGATATTTCGTATACACGTTTATATTCATCTGTCATATCAACGATAAATGTCATAATTCTTTCTATAACATAGTCAGTATATTCAAAATGAACTCCTGTTTTCTTTTCAATCTTAGGATATGTTCCCATTAAGATTTTTACACATGTAGGTTGATCAGCTTCTACTACATCTATTTTTTGGAAACGTCTTAAGAAAGCACGATCTTTTAAAATATATTGTTCATATTCTTCATCAGTTGTTGCACCAATCATCTTGATTTCACCACGGTCTAGACCAGCTTTAAACATGTTGGCGAAGTCGATTCCACCTTCTCCACCATCTTTGTTAACTAATACGTGAGTTTCATCTAAGAATAAAATTGTTTTTGGACGAGCTGCTAACTCTTTAACAAGTAAATCTACTCTACTTTCGATTTGACCATTAGATTCTGTTTTACCTAATAGAGATGTTACATTTAACTTATATATCTTATATCCCATTAAAGCATTTGGTACCATGCCTTTTTGAATACGATAAGAAACACCTTCAACGATAGAAGTTTTACCTACACCGGCTTTACCTACTAAAAGAGCACTTTTTTCTGGCGTTAAAAGAGTCATAATAACTTGTTTAATTTCTTCGTCACGACCGATAGATGGGTCTGTAATATATTCTCTACTTGTTAACTCTTGGGCATATCTATCTAAAATACTTACAAATCCATTATAAATTCCTTTTTCCTCTTCAGGAGATTCTTCTGGTTTAGAAACTACTTGTTCTACAACTGGTTGAGTTACAGGAACTGGTTCTTGATAAAATGGAGTTACTGGTCTTTCTATTACAGGTTCTTCTAATTGTTCTAAAGAATCATTAACTACTGGATGAATAGGTTCATTAATAGGTTCTGGTTGAGAAAATACTGGAACAGCACTTCTATTACCACCTATTTGATATTTTATTGGTTTACCTTGTCCTTGATTTTCATACATGTAAATCACACTTTCTATACTTTATCAAAATATGTAATTTTTCTTTCCATTACATCATCTTCAATACTATCTCTTAATAATTTTCTTACTTTTTCACAATCACGAATATTTCTTAGAACAATTCTTTCACCTGCTCTATGACCATTACTCGAAGAATCAATAGTTACAGATATAGATCCTACACCGATTAAACGTTGATATAAATTAACTGTCATATCAGGATCTTTTAACATATATAATTCTGTTGTATTTGTTCTTTGAAAGAAAAATCCTCTTTTAATAATAAGTTCATCTTTTGTAATTTGATAATCTGTAAAATTCAAATGAATAGAAGTTAAAAATCTTTCAATTAAACCAGCTGGTTTACCTTCCCATTTAACTTCAAATTTTATATCATCTAATTTTGTATCTTGTTTTGCCATAATACCACCTAATTCATTATATCATAAATATTTAGAAATTCTTAGATAGATATTAGAGTTTTATAAAAAAAAGAACTGGATAGTTCTTAAAATTATTTAGATTTACCTATGTATTGATGCATGAAATATAATTGATCTGTTTTATTAGGAAAAATCATACTAGAAAGCTTTAAAGCTTTTTCTGTTTTTAATTGTTCATAACCTTCTAGAATATATATTCTCATAAATTGATCTATGTAAGTATCTATTTCTTTCTTATTATATTTATGGCTGGTAGCAAATTTTAATAAATAATAGAATGTTGTTATATAGTTTTGCCATAGTATAGGGTTACTTGTGGCGTTAGGGGTTCTAAATTCTACTAAGTCTTTATCTTTAGATTTAAAGATTAGACCATATCTCTTATTATTAGAAAACATATCTATGATAGTATCATCTCCATAGTTAACTAATCCTTTTAAAGTTAAGATGATTGGAGATGCATACGTTTCTAATGAATCACGATATTCAGAATCTTCTCCTTTAGAGAAACGATATATTATGTCTTCATACATAGCATATAATTTTATAAAACGCACTTTGTCTTCTTCTGTTGGAAGTAACGAACCGTCGAAGTTTACTTGGAAACTACAATTATTGTAAGTAGGATTTAAGTGTTCTAGTAGTTTACCCATCTTTTTTAATAAAAGCCATGTTTGTTTTCTATTTTGAAGAACAGGTGTTACTATTTCAGCATTAGAGTCTTTAGTTAGTGATAAGTCTGTTTTAACTTGCCATGATTCACCAAATTGATTTCTTACTAAACGATATACATCATCATACTTAATACCCTCTAATTCTAGTTCTAAGCCAAAGTTAACTTTACTAGAGATAGTTAAAGTAGAACGATAGCTTAAAGGATTATTAGCTAATTGCATATTTAGATTTCCTAATGTCATAGCATCACCTCACTTGTGTTATGTATTTTAATTACTTTTATATAATAAGTCAAAGAAAAAGAGATTTCTTTATACGAAATCTCTTACATAAGTACTTTCGTCTACCCAGTAGAAATCATCCCATCTATCACTATCGACAGTTCCATTATAGATATCTGTCATATCACGGCATGTATATCCATTGTTCTTTAAAGTTTGATATGTAACACTTTTCATTCTTATACCATTGTATTGACCACTTGCTTCAGCGATTAGGAATTGACCTGTTTCAGGGTCGTTATCAATAATTATAGTAACGTGTCCGCCATTACATAGTACGTCACCAGCTTTAGCTGATCCCCAGTCTTCATAATCATAACCAGTTCCGATACTTGTAAAATTACCAACTGGACGCCATTGGAAGCCACCTGGTACTCCTTTATCTAAACACCATGATACAAATGGATTACAGTCAACACCAGTAACTACAGATGCAGTTGAAACATATGGGTCATGACCTGTTCCAGCATGTTCGTAATTAATTCTAATACCTTTATCTGCTGCTAATGAAAGCATAGCGATTGCACAGTTAACGGCTGCTTCACGACCAGAGTATTTCTCTTGGATATCAGTAATAACACCTTCAATATATTCTTTACCAGTCATAATTATATTACCGTTTTCATCAGTTATATTATAGTAATTATATAACGAATCACTAACACCAAGCATTTTTAAGTATCCAGCTGTATCGTATTTAGCTTTTAATTCTGCTAAGTCTTCAATATATTCAATATAATCTTTATAGTTACTTAAATCAAAGGCAATAACTTCAATCTCTGAACTAATTGCTGTTATAGTAGCTAATAAACTTTCAATTTCAGTTCTTAGAGTTTTATTTTCGTCTTCAAGTTTGGCTTTTTCAGCTTCTAATGCAGCTTTTTGTCTTGCTGCTTCAGCTGCTGCTTCTTCATCATCTTCAGGAATTGATATTTTTGATATTTGGTCAGCTAGTTCAGCTATTTTTATTTTATTTTCTTTATACTTTTGTAATTTATCCATTGCTTGAGAAAAGGTATCTAGATTAGAACGTTCTTTTTCCATTCTAGATAATGTAGATTCTAAGGCACCAGACAAATTATTATAAGCGTCGCCACTCCATACGCCATCAAAAGAAACATTTTTAATACTAGATACAGAACTATCAATATCTCCCATTCCACTACCCATATTTGTTGATACGTCGCTATAAGTTGTCATAATTATTCCTCCCTTTAAGCAGTCACTCTATTGTTTTAATTATAACACATAATATAAATATAAAAGTATATGATTTTACTTTTTACAAATTTTTTTACAACATGAAAAAACAGATTCGTAAGAATCTGTTATTTGAACAATGGCGCCTGATGCAGGACTCGAACCTGCGACCTAACGGTTAACAGCCGTGCGCTCTA
The DNA here is from genome assembly GCA_963588075.1 of bacterium. GTDB lineage: Bacteria > Bacillota_I > Bacilli_A > RF39 > UBA660 > Coprovivens. Next base: position 17,991 of record CAVAGO010000037.1, read on the forward strand.
CCGACTGAGCTAATCAGGCATTGCTCTTTAATTATAACATTCTCACAAATAATGTCAACAAAAAATTTAAATTTTTTGCAAAAAAAAGCAACAGAAAGCTAATTTTCTGTTGGAATGTCGATTTTTTTAACGATAAAACCGTTTTTTACGCTAGAATATGCGATATTAACGTTTAAAGTTACTACATAATAATCATCAGTACTTAGTTCTTCATTCTTCTTGGTTGGTAATAATGCATCCTTATTACTAATCCTAATATCTACTAAATATGCATAATAATCTTCAGCTATTTTTCTTTCATACTCAATATTTAATACTTCATACTCTTCCCAAGATTTAATCATATCATATGAAATTAAAGCATCTACTGTTATACGATCTAATAAAGAATCTAAATATTTTTTTATAATACTCGTTTTATCTGCATTAACTAAATCTTGTGGTTCAACATCAGAATTATTTTCTTCAATAGTAGATTCTTCATTAGAACTAGTTTCTTTAATAGAAAAACTTAAACCATTTTCTTTTAAATCTTTTAAGTTATCCCAATAACCAATACAAATAAATACTAAAGCTCCTGCTAAGCAACCATATATTATTATGTCGTATTTTTTGTTCTTTTTCATAATACTCACCACTTTTTATTATATTATAAGATTCTATAAAAATTAAGAAGCTTAAAGAAAAAAATAGTTTTCTTTACATAAAAAAAATTAGAGTACTCTAATCTTTTCTATCTTCTAAAGCAACTGATGGTTTTAAATCATCATCACTTAATTCAATATCAAATTCATCTGAAGAAAGAACTTCTTCTGGTTCAGTAGTATCTTCTGGTTTAGAGAAATTTAACATTGTTAAAGAGTTTATTTCAGGTTCTTGTTCTTCAAATACTTCGTAATTCATTTCGTATGTAGATGACTTAGGAGCATCAAAGATACTAAATTGACTATTTAGTTTAAAATACTTAGTTAAATACTGAATAGGAAAAGAACTAGCTTTTTCGTTGTAACGGAATGCTTGAGCATTATATTCTTTTCTAGCTATAGCAATACCATTGTCTAAAGATTCCATTTCTTCTTCGTCGAAAATACCTAATTCATTTAATTCAAGCATTCTTGGGTATCTTTTTGAATCTATTTTTTTATCTACTTTATACTTATTAATAGCATTACTTGTTGCTACTAAATCATTAACTTCTCCGGAAGAACTCTTTTCTATTATAAATAATAAACGATCTATTTCAGCAGCCATTCTATCGATATGACCATATTCTTCTTTAATACTTTCTGCTAACTTTTTAGCATCAGTAAACTTTTTTTCTAAATAGTTATTTAATGTTTTTATAAAGATATCGTTTATGCTATTAGTTCTATCTTGTAAGTCTTTGTATTGTCTATATACATAGTAGCAGGAAGCTACTATAAATACTAAGATAAAATTATCAAATATTAAATTAAATAATGCTTGCATATATTATCACCTTATTATAGATAGATTATAACATAAAAAAAGAATTTACTAAATATTCTTAAATAGTTTAGTAAATTCTTTTGGATACTTAGTTTCAAAGTGATATACTTTGCCTTTTTCTGTGTATTCTATTAAGTTAGCATGAAGACCTAGTCTTTTTAATGGATTAGATGTACTACCATATTTTTTATCTCCAATAATAGGATTTCCTATGTCACTTAGTTGAACTCTTATTTGATTACGTCTTCCTGTTTTAATATTAATTCTTAATAGCGAGTATTTACTGTTACTTTGTAATACTTCATACTCTGTTATAGCTAGTTTACCTTTAGATTTATCTTTAGTACTATATACTTCAAGAGTCTTAGATTCAGCAAGATAACTTCTTAGAGTGTCTTTCTTTTTAGGAAGAGTTCCTTCTACAATACATAGATATTCTCTTTTTACATTAGACCAGTTATTTTGTAAAGATATCTTTTTATCTTGGTTCTTAGCGAATATTACAATACCTGATGTATCTTTATCTAAACGATGAACAATAAATACCTTATTCTTAGGATATTGCTTTTTTACATAAGTACTAGCTTCATTATATAGAGTTCTTGATTCTCTTTTTTCGGTTGCTATTGTTAGTAGATGAGATTCCTTTTCTACTACAAGAAGTTCCTTGTCTTCGTAAATAATATTTAACTTTTTCATATATGTCCTCCTTATCAAATTTACATAATAATGTTGTTATAAAAGATGTTAATGGGATAATTAAAAATGATGAGATACCACTAAGAATTATTCTAGTAAATTCTATTGCAAATACTTTAGAATTTATTATAGTAGTAAAAC
>CAVAGO010000038.1:0-20224 GCA_963588075.1 bacterium
TTGATGAACAAATAACTATGGCTAAAAAGAATTACGAATCTTATTTAAAGATGATAGGATTAATAAAACCAAAAAAAATAACTGTTAAAATCGATTTAGTATATTTTAGCTCGACGTCAATTAGTATGAATAATATATTGAGAATTGACGTCGATTACTTTTATCGTACTTCTAAATATAATGATGGATACACGATTACATATAGAGATAGCGGAATCGATTTAAATAATTCTAAATTCAAAATAACAAAAATCGATGATGGTGTAACTGTATCACCGACTACAAATATCGCAGCTACAGATTCGATTAACATTTCTTATAAACAAAGTTCTACTGTTACTTTAGAATTGGAAACTGTATAATAAAAATATAATTGGAGGAAATTTCCTCCAATTATTTATATATTTTATATATCAATTTAAAAACAATTTAATATATTAAAATTAAGTCATATTATATAGGAGGAAATCGCATTTTATGAGTGATAATAGCGAAGACTTCTTTTCTATAGGAATGGGTTTTGTTACACCAGAAACAAATACTAGTGTAAAAAAGCAAGAAACAAAAGTAATCACTAAAAAGAATAATGATCCTATTACAGTTATTCGTCAATTAGTTGATGAAAATAATGAAAAAGCTGAAAAATCCATTAATGAAGATAAAGAAAAATCAGAAATTATAAATGAATCTATTACAATTGATTCTGATTCAGCTATCGATGAAAATCAAAATGCTAGTGAATCTTATCTCGATCGAGAAAAAAGAATCAAAACATTTTCATTAGAAGATGCTATGTATGGAGTGATGGTCACAGAAGATATAAATTCTGCTTCCGATAAAGAATTGAAAGCTATTGGTAATTTATTAATTCTTACTAAACGCTTATCAAATCATACTGATAAACTCAATTCAATTAACAATTTAGAAAATCCATCTTCAATTATTCTTCAAAATATGATTAAGAGCGATACTAGTATTCATACTAATTATTCATATCTCAATTATAAAACTGGAAGTATTGAAGAAGTATATTCTAATTTACTCGAATTTATAAATAATTTTACTACTAGTGGAGAAATTAGTGAAAATATCCATACTTTACAACTTCTTGGAGACAATATACTCAAATTCTTTGATAAAGTTTCTCCAGGTTTTTATACTAAAGTATATTCTGGAAGTAAAATTGTTGATGAAGATTTAGTCAAAATTACTAATTTCTTAAAAGAACCTAATGGTCATTCTTCATTAATTAATGAAATGTTTGGAATAATTAAAGTTCAACAAAATGCTCCATTTAGTAAAATTATTGAAAATATCGAAGCTATCGAATTGCTTAAAAATAGTAGAAATGCTATAATTGATATTAATATCAGTGATAAATTTGACACTGCTATAAATAATATCAAAAATATTACTGAGAAAAATGATATTTCAGTAAGCATTAATGATAAAATGACAATCGAAAAGATTACAGAAATGGTATACTATTTTACTAAAATTATTAATGAAGTTATTATTAATTTTAGTGACGATTTGAATAAAATTTTAGCTAATACTATTGATAATTTTAAAGTTAAAAAAGAAATTTCAAAGGAAAGTGTAGACCCTTTTCTCTTAAAGGATCAAGATCGTAAAAAAGCACTTGATCCTTTTATAATTTCGGATTATCATTTCCTTGATGATTTGCTTATTAGCGATAAAGATTTAATTAGAACTAATAAAATAATTGAAATGCACAATAAATATATTACTAAAGATGATTATGTAATATTTTTAGGCGATCTTACTGGAAGTGAAATACTTAATGATACAAATTTCGATAAGAAGTTCGATGAAAATCATACTATTTCTGAAAAATTAAAAGAATTGGTACAATCACTAAACTTTAAGAAAATGATTTTTATTCTCGGCAATAATGATTGGCCTAAACTTAAAGAATTTTATACATCTTGTGGTTTTGATAAAGTTTATGAGAATTCAGTATTACTTGAAAATCCATATATAAAACCATTTGGTGAAAATAGCCAAATTCTTTTGTCTCATGAACCTGTCGATCTCGAAGGTAAAGAAAATGTTCTCAATATTCACGGACATCTTCACGGAACTAAAAAATACATTGATATTGATCCTAAAAATCATATTGATGATTGGTATGGTTTATATACTAAACCGATGAGAATGTCTGAACTTATTGAGTTCTATAACTCTGGTAAATATAATGGTTTATCAAGAGTAAATATATCAAAATAAGGAGTTAAATAATTTCTTATGATTTATTATTCAACAGAAAATCTTAAAACAGAAACACTCGATAGAGAAACTAGAGATAGAATTTTATCTCTTTCTTATGAACAATTCTTTAATGATGCAGTCAAAGAAAGCAATAATATCTCATTTTTAAATAAATCTATCGAAGATGTTACAACTAATTATATTAAAACTGCTAAAGTTCTTAAACAAGATTTCACTACATTTAGTACTGAAGTCGATGACGTGAATGCTGGAAAAACAAAAACTAAGTTTTTTGCTAATATAAAAAACTGGTTTATTAAAGTTTGGATAATGATAGTTACTATTTTCGAAAAAATAGTTTCGGTAATCCAATCTTTGATCAAATCTCTTATTCTTTATATTAAAAAACATCTCGTAATTAAGAATAGTCTTTATACTAAACTTAAAGAACATGATAAATCTCTTTCATTTACTAATCCTAGTAAAGAAATGAAAACCCATTTGTTCAAAATGTTAAATGGAAAAATGAGTATAAATACAATTGATCTTGATGGTGAAAGACTTTGTAATTTTGATGATTTGATTGGCGTTCTTAAAAACCCACAATTAATGGAATTTATGAAAACAAAAATAATCATCAATAACAAAAACTCTACATTTAATACTGAAAATCTTGAAAATTTGTTCAAAACTATTGAAATTATTGATGGTGCTAACGAATACACAGCTGAAGCTAGACTTGGTCAATTGTCTGATAGTGTGACAGATTTTGCTGCTACAGCAGTTCTTTATGGGGAAACAGATGGTTCTGGTAGACTCACTTCTATTTATGGAGAAACAAGTAATTCTGACATGGCTATAATCGAACTCCTTAAGAATGGTAGTGTGAAATCTGCTGCTAATACAATTGTATTCAATACAACTGACGTTAAACGTGGAAGCATGTCTATCAATGAATTTATTGGATTAGCTGATAAAGGAATTAGTGGGGTGAGTGATCTTAATGTGAATATAGCTCTTGCTAAATTAAGAAATAATCTTAGTCAATACGAACTTATTGGCAATCTTGTTATTGGTAAGGGCGGTTATTGTGAAATAATGACTGAAGTTCTTAAAAGATATTCAGTTGCTGCTAATAACGATAAAAAACATATTCAACAGCTTAAGAATGGTATTACTAGTCTTATTCAAAAAATCGATAATGATACTGAAAGTGGTCAAAAAGTTACAAATCGTTGCAAACGTTTTACTAATTTAGTAATTCGTATTGAAAAAATTAAAAACGATTTTATAATGCTTCGTCAATTTGTATTGGGTGATGTGTTGACTTGTTTTAGTATTATGGATAAAGGATTAGCCACAGTTCTTATACCATCAGCTAAATTCGATGAAGAAAGTGAACTTATTGGTGGTAAAGACGGTAAAAGTATTCTTGACGACCAAGATAATCTTGATGCAGCTACTCAATTAGAAGAAGGATTTTAATTAAAATACAAAAAAAAATAAAGAGGGATTTAATTTCCCTCTTTATTTTTATATTATCATTTTATACGATAATATTGGTCCACAAATTCATCGAATGTACTAAATATCTTTTTTTAATATAATCGTATAGAAAAACATTTTAATATAATTATTAGAAATAAGGAGAATATTTATGAAATGTGAATATTCTATTGAACAAAATACTTACACAATGTTCAATGATATCTATACAAGCAAAGAATCTTATTCTGGACAATATGAATTAGAAATGGTAAAAGCTATTGAAGATTTAGAATCGATGGAAGTTATTCATAGTTTATATATGAATAATATGGATTCTAAATTAAAAATGCTTACAAAAATCAATAAAGAATATGGAATTATTAATAGAGGTATCGAAAGATATTGTAGAATTCAATCTCTAGAAGCTGATGAAGTAAATAATTCTCAACCTTCTACAGATAATAATTCAAATACTTCCAATGATCAAAATTCTAACAATTCAAATTCTCCAGAAGATTCAAAAAAGAAGACTACATTTGTAGATATGACCAAAAAAGTTCTTGATATGGTCATGAATGTGATTAAAAAAATATTTCAATGGATAGTAGATATGATTAACAAATTGAGATATAACAATAAAGTTTTCGAATCTACGATTAACACAATCAACAATGCATCTAGCGAAGATTTGAATAAAGTTGGTGATGATCTTAAAAATGTTAAATTTAAAGTTGAAAATCTCCTTGAAATAAATAAACATCCTCAAGATAATGTAAACAAACATATTGGTACATATCAAAATATATGTTCAGTATTTGAAAATGCAGTATCTTCGGCAGGAAGCAATCCAAAAGATCTAACTAGACTTAAAGATTTTAGTGTAAAATTAGTTGATTTTGTTAAAAGTATTCCTGATGTTGGGAATAGTTGTCCTAAATTAGAAGGCGATGGTGCACAAGGATTAAAACAATATTACCAAAGTCTTAAGACTTATTGTAATAATGTACTCAATTATAAAAAACAACCAAATAGTTTTAATAATTATTTTGGTGGATGCAAAACTATTAGTGGTGAAATTACGGTCAGTCAAATTGTAGGTGATGTTGATCCTAAAGCTTTGGTAAATATCATTAAAAGCGAAAGTGATTCTATTGGGAAACTAAGCGAATTATTAAACAAAATTAATGCCAGCAACAATAAAACTGGTAAAAGTATCGGCGATTTACTTAAGAAATATATTAGTGTGGGTAAAGATGATGCAGAACCATTAAATGCTCAAATTCAAACATTGATTGCTGTACAAAAGACATTGGCTCAATTTAATGGTATTTTTACCGGCATTTGTGCGAATAGTATTAAAACTATTAATGTTATCAAAGGTAAATTAATTGAATCTGTTAAGAAAAATGTCAGTCAAAAACAAACTGATAATAATCAGAATAATGAAAATACTTCAACAGATAATAATAATTCCAACGATAACAATCAAAATACTACTAACGCTGAACAAGAGAATAATAAATAATAAAAAAAAATGATAGGAGATTATTTTCTCCTATCATTATATTTTGACATAAAAACTATATTATATATTTATAATAAAAAAGGAGAAAATACAATTTATTATGGATACAAATTTTGAAAATAATGGAGATTTTAAATTTATTTATGAAAAAGATCCGAAATTAAATCCTAACTCTGATATAAAATTAGGAGACGATTCTGTTAAATTTTCATATATAACTGAAAATTTTCCAATCAATAAAGATAATCCCATTTCATTATTGGTGTATTGGGACGATGTAGTACAATTTACTTCAATTGGATTAATTGAAATTATCAATTCATTATATAAAACTAATGCAAAAATTGATCTAGAACATTTCTTTTCCAGACCAAATGAATATAGTAATGGAATGAATTATGTTTATAAGATATTTGAAAAAAATATCAAAAAAGATGAAATTGACAAAATAAAGAAAAGCAAATATTGGCAATTGCTTGAAATATCAATTAAATCGTCGATATTCGCCGCATTAGGTAGAATTTCATCTTATGTTAATAAAATTGGTTTTTATTTTCCTTATCATTTTGTTAATGATAATTCACTAAAAGTTGGATTAAATTCATCGTATTTTGGAGATAGTAATCCTAACGGAGTTCAATTTTATTATGCAAATGAAAGATCTTTTAATTCCATATTAAAAGATTTTACTTATAATGCAATCATAACTCCAAATGCAAAAGATACTTATGAATATATTTTGGATAATGATCTGAAACGTATATCTATATTAACTCCAGATTCGCATAATGGTTTTACTGACGAATTATATAAATTATTAAATAAAATGCAAAGAGGTCCAAAACCAAATTATTGTGAGATTTCTTTCTTTAAAGAACAGATATTTATCTAAAATCAACAATTTTATATACAAATAATAAAGGAAATTGAATAAATATGAACGTTAAACAATTAAATTTTAAGGATTTCCTTAATGAATATGATAAAGAATTGAAATCAATGGAAGCTGATGTAGTTACTAAAGATAATGAGAAAAAGAATTCTCATGAGATAGCAGCTAAAAATGCACAGAAGAAATCGATGGTTGATAAGATAAAAGAACTTCCAGCCAAAGCAAATTTAATTGGGCAAAATTTTCAATTATGGGCTAGAAAACGAAAAAATTTATCTTTTTATAAGAAATATCTTGATCGTGTAGAATCTGGTCTTTATGAAAAATATGGAAGTGAAGCACAGATATTAGAAAACCAGATGATTGATGATCCTGTTAATATTTTGAAAGATGAAGCCAAAGTTTATATCCATGATATAGTAGAAGGTATTAATAAAGTTTATTCTTTTTTACTTGACACTACTAAAAAACTTGAAAATGAAGTCGAAGGCGAAAAAGCTAAAGCTATTGTTGATAAATATATTGGAAATGATATTATTGATCAGAATATTAAAGGTGAGAAAAATGTCGATAAAACTTATAAAACCAAAATTTTAAATGCTACTAAACTTAAGATAGCCAAAGTATTGATGAAAAATGGTGAAAGAAAAGTTTATGGATATACAGTTAAAAATATGGTTTTAAAAGGATATCCAACACCAAATCATCTTATAGTTACTTTATTTGTTGATAATCCTGAACTTAAACCGGAAGAACAATCTGTAAATAGTATATTCAAATCTACAGAATCTTTTAAAATTATTGGGGATTCCGATAAACAAGATGTATTCAATGTCAATAATATGACTAAAGCTGCATTGGAAAAGACTGTAGATAATAAAGTAATGAATACTATTGAAATGTATAAAAGTAATGCTCTTAAAAAATTTAAGTCCATGAATATGGAAAATAAAAAAGAGCAATGTAAGTTAATCGATCAAATTTGGGATGGTATAAATGTCTCAAGTAAAGAACTTTTATCTAGAAAAGCATATATTATTGATTGTATCAATATATATTATCAAATGATATTAAGAATTGACAATTTAGCAGTCAATAGTATTAAAAAAATGTTAGCTGTAGAAGCTTCTCATCTTGATAAAAATTATAAAAAACAACTCAAAGTTGGTCAAATGCCAGACAGTCAACGACGTAAACAAGGTATTTATACAGAAGATGAAGAAAATTCTGGTAAATATGAAAATAGCAATTCTAATAACAATATAAATAGAATAGCTAGGAATCTCAATTCCGATCGTGGATCGGCTGTAAGATTTTAAAAAAAAAACTATATTATAGAAAAATCTAACAATATAATATAATTTATTGGATAAAATAGTTATGAATGATATAATGTTGCTTATTAACTTTTCACATTAATTATATATTAATCAATATTATAGAAATTTATAACGTTTTTATAGTTTTTCGTAAGAAAGACATTTTAAAATATATTTTAAAATTTCAAAACTAAAATTCACCTTATTAATAAGGAGTAATAAAAATGAATAATGAAATGAGTTTCGAATCTATTTTTAATGCAGGTATGGGAATTGCACCAGTAGCTAAGGTTGAAGATTCTGTATCTGTAGAAGCTTTTGATGGATCGTTTGATTCAGCATTTGCAGATCTTGCTCGTTCAGAAGAAGAACTTATGTTCTTAGAAACTTTTGAATCAGTAGAAAGTTATAATTCAGCATCAAAGATAAAGATGCTTTCAAAAATTAATAAAGAATATGGAAAATGTAATCGTGGTATCGAAAGCTACGTACAGTCACTCGAAGCTGATGAAGTAGATGGTACTTCGGCTGTAAAAGAAAATACTGATGAAGCTGTAGCAGATGCTCCAAAAACTTGGAAGCATATGAAATGGCTTCAAACAGCTCTTAAGGCTGCCGCAAAATTATTAGTTAAGATTTGGAATATAATTAAAGATTTCTTTATTAAAATAGGAACAAAAATAAAGGATTTCTTTACTAAGAAAAAGAACGATAGGATTGCTAACGAAGCAGAAACTGTTAACGAAGCAGAAATGAAACTTGCCGATCTTATTAAAGAAACAAATAAGTGTATCGCTCGTATTCAACCAAAAGTAAGACTTGTTGAAAAAGAAGTTGAAAGTTCTACTAATGAAGGATTAAAAATGTTTCAAGCTTCAAATAGTGAAATCTCACACATGTTTAAAAAATGGTGGATGGATATCGAAACGGTAATGGGATCATCTATAAAACTTCTTTCTCAGATGGGTAAAGTTGTTCTTAAAGCTGGACAAACTCTTATGGATGTCTACGGCAGTAAAAGAATTAGTGATAAAGCTAGTAAAAAAGTTGCTAATAAAATCACAATCATTGGATCAAGTAAATTTGAGGATTTTACAGCAAGATATTCGACACTTGTAGATTCGGTTATAAAATTAACTAAAGTCAATATGGATAAACTTAAGAAATATAATAACGATACAGCTAAACATATAAAAGCGAATGCTATAATTGAAGAAAAACGTAAAACACTTAGTGAATCAACTTATTCTGTTTACAAAGATACTAGTGATATGGCTAAAAAATATTTTAACTATACTGCTCCTATGGTAACAAGATCGGATTTCACTTCGGCTTCCACATCCGGTAAAAAAATGACTGATGTTATTACTAAGATGGCAAAAGGTCTTAGTGATGCATGGACTGGAGACAACGTACCATTTACTAAGAGATATATTCTCAAAAACCTTTTGGGTGTAGTTATCGAAGGTGTATAATTTAGATTATTTAATTGATATAGAGGAGACTAATTTCTCCTCTATATCTTGTATTACAAAAAAAAGAAAGAGAGTTGATTCTCTCTTTCTTTTATCTTTTACTAATTAATCAATTTGCGATATCTAACATTTAATAAATCTGTAATTTCTTTTAATATCTTACTTGTAGAATTGGTCTTACCGTTTTTATTAGTTGGTATACCCCGATAATCAAAATGACCAATTTTATATTCGATAAATTTATCTCCTTTATCATCAGTGTTAAACATTAATAATACTCTTACATGTTCATCAGTTTTATCCGAATAAACACAAAATATATTTGTACTATCAGATGATTTCTCAATTGTTAATTGATTGCTGATAAATTCGATATCTTCTTCTTTACGATATCTTTCCATAAAATCGCTCATCTTAGAGTATTCGTATTCTGCAATACGTTTCTTAAGCAAATCGATGTTTTCATTAGTAAAAAGATTTAAATTTGTACGCTCATAATATTTATCATTCATATATACTGTTCTCCTTGGAATAAATATTGTTCTTAGTTTATTCCATTTAAATAATATATAATTCATTTAACATATTGAATACATTAAATAATCTAACAAATATTATAAAAAAATGTGAATGATTCAATCATTCACATTTCTGTTGATAATGACCACTATTTATTTCTTTATTTTAGAATACAAATCGTGTTTTTTCATATAATCATCCATTTTTGAACCACAGATGATATCTACCTTTTCGTTTCCTTCTTCACCACTATGACCATCAACGTGTTCCCAATAAATCTTACGATTTTGTGTTAATTCGTGAAGTCTTTTCCACAAATCAACATTTTTAATGGTGCTAGGATTTCCACTTTTATCCACACGCATCCAATTTTGAGATATCCATTTCTTAACCCAGAAAACTATTCCTAATCGAACATAATCCGAATCAAGTTTAATTGTTACCCAATTATCATTAGAATATCCCAATTTATCCAAATGTTCCAAAGCACGAATACAAGCTAATAATTCCATTTGATTGTTAGTAGCTTTTTCTTCTGCTCTTGAAATCAATTCATTTGATACTGTATCATAAAAAGCCCAAGCACCAAGATAAAACTTATTACCATCTTTAAGATTTAGTATTCGTGAACCCCCATCAGTATAAATAATTCTACTTTCTTTTGGAAGTTCAAATGTTACTTTCTTAAATGATGGTTTAGTTGGTATAGAAGGTTTAAGATTCCGATATTTTTCATTATCTTGTGGATCCCATTTAAAATTCTCATAAAATATTTCATCCATAAAAATTTTAAACCTCCTTTTATTATTCATTTTTTTTAACCGATATATTTTAGCATTAACATTCCGTTATCATATTCAGTAATTTCTCTATTGTCTTCTTTATATTTTCGCACAATTTTAGGAACTACTGAAGATCCAACATTGTTTTTTGTCAACGTTTTAGTTTGTGGATTGTTGGAAATAGTTCTACCTGAAGAAAGTGTGTAAGAAATTTGTTTATTTCTTACAATTAATTCATCAGCAATATATTCTTTCAATCTATCATTTTCATCAATAACAGAATTATATTCTTTAATACTTTCTTTTATTACATAAACTCCTAGTATAGTAGCAACTGTAGCAAAAGAACCCAAAATTATTTTTCCTGTTGTTTTCATTTATCTTCCCTTTCAAACAAGTTCTTTATCTGTTTGATTTGTTGTGGTTGTTCGTCAATAAAAACACATTTCTCTTTATTATGTGTTTTTATAGAATGTTTATCAGAATCTTTTACTAGATTTTTATCTCGTTCGAAGATTCTGATAATCCAAGAACAAATATTCTTGAATATTATCATTTTTTACCTTTTTCCTTAGTTGTTTTAATTGAAGAAGGTTTAGCATTTTTATCAGATTTATCTTTTTTAGTATCTGATACTGTATTAATAAATCCGATAATAATACTATCAGAACCTTTCTTTTCACTTTCTCTTTTGATACCTTTAGTTCTACAGTATCCAATAAGAGAACCATAAGCAAGAGAAGTAGCTGAATAAGCTATCAATTCTTTCTTCAAACTATTTTTCTTGTTCTGTGCAAAATTAGAAGATACATTATCCTCATAATGATATGTGCCGTCATAATAATTTGTAGCTGCCAATTTCGAAACTTCATTATTTTTAGTATAATATTTTTTCTCAATTGTAGTTACAAGTTTATCTACACCTTCAGCAGCCCCAATTCCAATTAATCCCGGAATATTTAAGAAATTGATTCCAGTTAAAATTGGGTTTTTGGAAGTAAGTGCTTTCTTGTAAGTCTTACGATTTATCATCCAAGGAAGAATATCTTTACACATTATATTAATAAAACCTTTTCTTGTGACATTTTTTGTCAATTTATCGACAAAAACCGTTTTATCAATATCTTTTCTTTTATCACAAATATTATCAATTTCATCAGTATAATCCATAAGTGTTGAAAGTTTATTGATATTTGTCAAAATATCACTTGTAACCATAATACTTATGGCACCAATATTAGAAGATGAAGTCAAGATATTTCTGGAAGCAACATTGCCAAAATTGGCAACGTTGTCCCATTCATTAGTGATGGATCGATTCAATTCATTCCTAGAATCAACCAATTCGGTAGTAAAAGATGATTTCTTTTCTTTGTTGAACATAATCAAACCTCCTGTTATGTTTCTATTATAATAATATATAAATTATTAAAATTTATTCATTTTCAACATTTTCATTAATGCCTATTTTATCATTATTGATATCATTTATTTTCTTCTGTATATCTTCGTTTACAGTAGAATTCTCATCCTCATAAACTATTATTTTATATTTCAATCCTAGTTTTTCAAGAATAGAACGAAAACGATTTAATGATAATTGGCCATTTGGCGATTTTTCAATTGCTCTTCGTACATTATTCATATCTGAATCATTATCGAACAATTTGCGAAATTGATTCTTTGTAAATCCTTTAAGTAATTCTTTAGCAATAATGAGTGTAGAATCGTCTCCAGGTTTTACTTCAAGATCAAGTTCATCACTATCATCAACTTCTTTTATAGGTTCAGCTTTACATTTCATTCGTTGTAGTCTATCATAATCTACTCTCCTGATATAAAGCAAACCATCAATCGAATACATACAATCTGATTGTGGAACTTCTGCAATTGCTGTTACATCTCCAATATATTTATAATATCTGGAACCTTGACGAATGTAATCGCCTTTTGAAATAATAACTTCGTTAGTCTCATTAATGTATTTTAACATAATCTTATTTTAACTTAACCTCCTTTATTAAAAATGTCTTTTGTCCTCTATTTAGTCTCACACATACCTCCAAGAATATTCAATAATAATGAATTTTGATATAGGTTTTTAATTAATTCTAACAACACCATTCGTAATTCATAGAACTCATTAACAGAACAATGTCCAATAATTCCTGCTGTTCCTCTTATTCTTACACCTGGATAACTATCGACTCCGATATTATTTGAAATTACATACGGTTCTATTTGCATCGATGAATTCAAATATCCATGAGATTTGAATATAACATTTAAATTCGCATATTTTGAATTTACGTTTATCGGTTTATTACTTTTTGAATATATAAATAAATCGTCTCTATATTCATCGGCTTCAAACCAAACTTTTGCAAAATCTAATGTGGTTTTAAGATTTGTAAAATCTCCATAACCAAATGAAACTGATGGTGGTGGAACATAAGTATTTCCAGTTTTTACACTAGGATTTATTGATTCGAGATAAATATGATCATAACTATTGTTCATATAAATGGACGACAATCCATTTACACCAGCTTTACTCGCATTATTCTTAATTTTTCTAATTGTACTTTCATATTTTGAATTAGTTTTATTATAAAGTTTTAAATTTGAAGTATGCTTAATAACCATATCTCCAATACGACAAACAGTTTTAGTTATCTTATCTACATCATTAACCATTATATCTTCCTTTGTATATTGATAATATATAAACTAATTAAAATTTACGAGATTTAATGGTTTTAGCTTTTTGTTTATAAATTGATAACCTTTTTCGTCTTTGGAATTCCATAGTTTTAAATCCTTCGTCAATAAAATCATAAAAATACAATTCTTTATCAGGTATATTTCTTAATCTTCCAATAACCTGTGAACAAGTAATACTAGAAGTAAATGGAACTAAACATAATGAAGCTCTAAGATTAGGAACATCTAATCCTACACCACCACTTCCAATTGTTGTGAATATAATATTTTTATCGATTTCATTTCGTTTATTCTTTTTATCTACAGTTGAGGTATAATTACCAAAATTGAGATTTTGTCCTTGATAATACCTTTCGAGATTACTTTTAACAATATCAATGTGCTCTAATTTAGCTAAATAAATAATAATTTTCATATTTTCATCTTCATCAAGGAGTTCATCAATTATAGTTTTTATCATTTCAATAATCTTATAAAATTTCTCTTTATTGTGAAATATGTAATTCCAATATATAACTCCAGATAAACCTTTGCTAGTCATACAATTTTGAATATCATAGGATGTAGGATTACTATCATAACTAATTAATCTAAAATTAAGATATGAATCTAATTTAAATGTTTGTAATCCGTAAATCGGAATATTTTTCATTATGAAATTAAATACATTTTTCTCAGATTGATCGGTTCGAGTTGGGGTAGCTGTTAGATACCAAGTATATTTAGTGTGAATTAACATATCACATTTGACGTTTTGTGAGAAATGCATATGAAATTCGTCAAAACATTTTATTCCAATTCCCAATCTTTCCAACACTTCATTTACAGCTTTTTCTCCATGAGCTTCTAATGCTCCACTCAATGTAGATGAAGTTGTTATATAAAACTTTGCTTGAGTGAAAGATTTCTTAGTTAAAAGATTCATAAAATTAGAAGTACCTTTAATCAATTTGATATCTTTATTATTTAATCTACAGGAAGTATACTGTTCAATTCTTTCGATCCATTGATCACAAAGTGTTTCCGATATAACTAAAGTAGGCATTTTTAATCTAAATGCTGAGATTACTGCTGTGTATGTTTTACCATATCCAGTAGTTAATGCTAACATTTTGCTATAAAATATTTGATCACTAGTAAGAAAATCGATTCCTTCTGCTTGATAGATATTTCTAATTGTATATTTTGAATCTATATCATATTCAACTTGGTGTGGAGTTATGTATTCATTTGATTTATCAATAAATTCCCATTCATTACCATAAGTTATTAACAAATCCATTACAGAATCAAAATCTATACCAATTGGTAATCTTAATACACGTTTTTTCTTATCATAAAAACCAATTTTATCATATTTCTTAATATGACCTCTAAAGTTTTCCCAAACTGAAAATTTATTATCTAATTTTGGACATGTACCAATAGTTTCTCTTTTCTCTTTATCCCACTTTCCTAACTTATAATCTGTTAACTCATAATAATTTCTATATTTGGTTATAGTCATTTTGTTCCACCATTTTCAACCCTTGTTGTTATACTATTTAGTTTTTATAAATATAAAAAATTAAATAAATAATCTAGGGAATATTTCGTCCCTAGATTATTTATATTAAACATTATATAATTCCCTTAGCTTCCAAAGCTTTCTTAAACTCAGGGAAATTATGATTATTAGAAGTAGCAAATAAACTATCATTTACTCCTTCTGGATGTTCTTCGAATGAACGAATATTTTCAAATGTATCCGTTAATCGTTCGAATGCAAATGCAGAATAAAGATTTCCTTCAAAAATACCAGTTTTAAGATTTACAATTACTGTGTGAACTTCATCTTTTGAAAAATCTGGACGTTTTGATATATTATCTGGATCTCTACACAAGGCTTTGATTACAGGTTCCAAGAATACAATCTCTTCACCTTTAAGACCTGCAGTAATAACTAAATCTGCAAAGCTATTTAATGGAGTATCCAAATTGTCATACCACCAATTAGGTTTACTTCTTTCAATGATACCTTTCAAATCTTTAAGATATTTAGAAGTTTCTTTGGTGATATATTTAACATTAAATACAGCTGTACCAGGTTTGATTGAATCTAATCTTAAAAATGCATTATCGTTATCAATTGGAATATCAAATAATTTAATATTATTTGAGGTCATCATTTCTTCTGAAAGAGTTAAGAAACTACCATCAATAACAATATCACTCATTTCATATTCATATTCTTCGGTTTCAGGATTATATTTTTTAACACCGAACCTAAGATTGTTAATCATTTTTGATGTAATTGTGGCTTTAGATTTAGAATCAATGTCTTCTTCATCTTCGTCATCCTCTTCAATTTCATCATCATCAAAATCATAATCATCGTTTTCTACACGATCTTTGAAATCTTCAATATAATCTTTTTCAAATATGAATGAAAGATTTTCTAATTCCATATCAGAAAGTCGTTTCATTATTAATTTACCATCTTCAAGATTGAAATATTTAAGTAAAATATCATTCTTAAATACAGTTGTATTAGTGGTAGTATGATGTTTTACAGCCATAACCGCATTTGAAAGTTTATTTTCAACTTCGATACTTACGGTACCGCCAATATCCATTCTATGTTTAAAGTATAGTGGATTACCATAACAATTCATACACACTTTACCAGAATCTTTGTGTGCACAACAAATAATACTTCTTAATTTAACAGTTGTACCAATTAAATCTGTATCTTTAACAGTTACTTCGTGAAGTTTTCCATTTGGAAGAATAATATTTTTACTTATGATTAATTTTAAATGGTCTTTAGTTTTTACATTATAATTAATATAATGTTTTGTACCACAATCTTTTTTAGTGAAATCGATATGCATACCAAGATTAAGTAAGTTAGTTTCACGGGACATATATCCAGAAACACCTACGAACTTTTTCTTATAAATGAGAGCTTTGTTTGCAATTTCACCTTCGGCAATCAAATCACCAACATTTTCCAATCCATTAAGATAAGAACGTTTCATTACGTGGTGCATAACTATGTTATTTGTAGTCATACGAGGACCAACCGCAACAAACATTTGTGTCAACTGATTTTGATTTAAACAATCCGATTCAATAAATGGAAATAAACAAGATTTTCCATCTTCAATAATAACCTGACGAAGTTCTTTACCTTTTTCTTTACATTCAATTTCAAGTTCTTTTGTAGTTTTACTTTCGTCTAATGTTGTGTTAAGAAGATCATTAAATTTTCTATTTCTTAAACAGAAATTACTAATATCAATTAATCCAATTGTTGGTGCTGCTATTGGGGAAAACAATTCTGTTAAACGTTCCATTCTTTCAGTAATATTAGTAAGAGTTTCACTAAGAACTTTTTCAGAATTAATCTTTTTATTACTTTTTATAATCTCAAATATTTTTATTGATAAATTTTCAATATGTTTATGATAATTGTTTAAGAACTCCGTAGTTACATTCCAAAGCCAAGTTTCATCAATTTCAATATTATATTTAAAATTGAATTCGAGCATATAGAGATTGATAAGAAATTGAAATAAAGTCATTTCAATCATCCCAGATTTAACAATTTTCTTAGATGCTAAATCAATTTCCATAGTCTCATTTGCTCTCGAATAATCGTCTAAAATGTAATTATAAATCGCTTCTCCAAAAATATTGTAATCATGTTCATTTGAAAATTGTAAATACAATTCTGGCAAATAAATTTGAAGATTGTGATTATACATCTTTGAAATTAATGCTTTGGTTGAAATAGAAATCATATTAGTTTTACACTCCTTAAAATATATACATAATGTATTATTCAATTTAAAAATATATAAATAAAAAAGAAATCAAAAAAAAATAATAGAGGAGAAATTGATCTCCTCTATTATTAATATCATTAAACCATTTTAATCAAATTCATAAGATCTTTATCTATTTTTGAGCAATCAATCAATGTTTTATAAATGTACCCTAATTGAAATTGTAATTGATCGTCGACAGATTGTTTGCCAATTCTATCCCAATTTATAGAATTTTGACTATCTTCGATAAAATATTCAACTTCTTTTTCAGATTCAATTAATGGTTTGATCAATTGAGCTATTTTATTATGTGTTTCCGCAATAAGTGTTTCAACATAATT
Source organism: bacterium (assembly GCA_963588075.1). Lineage (GTDB taxonomy): Bacteria > Bacillota_I > Bacilli_A > RF39 > UBA660 > Coprovivens. Next base: position 17,110 of record CAVAGO010000038.1, read on the forward strand.
AATTCTAGAAATTTGATCAACATTATTTGAACCCAATTCGAATTTAACTAACTCATCTAATAATGATTTATCTTTGAATACTTGCTCTGCTATTTTTCCATCAATTAATATTCCTTTATAAGAACTTTGATTTAACGATTCGATAAAACAATTATAATTTTCGCTAGTCTTAATTAAATTGAGTATTTCTAACGATCGATTATGAATATAATCTTCTTTTTTAATAAAATCATTTGATTCGTAAATATTATATGTACCATAAGTATCATATTGGGCGATAGTATTTATTGCTTTACTATTTATTATCTTTGATTTTAATTTTTTATCAATATCTTTTAGTGAATCGTATTCTTTACTCAATTCTTTATTTAGATAATCACCAATAGTTTTAGCTAAAGTTTTAACATTCTTTTCATTAGCTTTATCGATTATTATTTTACCAGTTCCAACCAATAATGTAATAATTCCAAAACCAATTAATGATGCTGAAAACAATCCAATCGCTTCACCAGAATAATATTCTGGATCTCTAGGCATAACTAATTCTTCAGTGTTAGAATCAGGATTAGTGATATCTTCATCATTTTTAATAAATCTTTTAGCATTTGATAAAAGTACTTGAGAATTCAAAATTGTTGCTTCACTCTCAGAGACCCTCCGAATTTGATGAATTTCAAGCCCAAAATGGTCAAAATCCTCCTCAAAATCGATCAAATCGTCACTAAAACGTACCTCAAAATTGAAACGAGCGATTCTTTTGTTAAACTCGGTAACTATAGCATCACGGTAGAAATGTACCTGATTTACGGCTTCTGTGATTCCAAGCTTGTTTTTAACATCTAATATGTCATTTTTAACTTCATCTGTGAAATATACGGTTATACTTATTGGAAGTTTAGTAAGAACTTTATTTCCAACAGTTTTTTCTTCTGGTTTAAGAACATTGAATGCAGATTTGAATAATAATTCTCCATATTTATCTTTTTCTTTAGAATCCGATACAAGAGATTTGAGACTTATTGGATTAGTATCAATATAAGATATTTCTTTATCCAAACCTTTTGTAATTTCGCGATTTTCTAAATATGTAATAAATGAAACATAATCGAACCAAGCATCTTTATAAGCCATATCAATATTAGATGTTAATCCATCATTATATCGTTTCTCACTATTTTTAATATATTCAGAATCGATGAATTCTTCTTTTGATTTGGTCAGATTAGCAGTGAGATTTTTTAATTCATCTTTACCTTTAATTATAATTGCATCAGTATTTTCTTTAGTCCATTTTATAAAAGCATTATATTCAAAAGCAACACTTTTTTCACTCATCAATAATGGCAATTTTTGTTTATTTTCTTTAACTTTATTCAATGCATCTTGAGTAAAATAAAGTTTTTCTTCATTTTTACTCATTATGAATAATTCAGGTTTTTCTAAATTATCACCATTACCAAATCTTAACCATGGATAAATATCAAGAATAAAATGCATCGGAGTTGCATATTTACCGTAATCCCAAGTTCCACGATTAATATTATCGGTAACTAATTTTCCAGTATCGTAATTATAGATAAATTGACAACCTTCGAACGAAGTTCCTGGAACACCTCTAATACTAATATTTTTTGCCGGTGAAAAATTATTTGGTTTATACAATAATTTGTGATTTGAAAGATAAACAGTTTGAGACAAGGTTGCTTTTCGAGATTCATAAGTATTCTTTCCTTTGACCAAATTGTGACAAGGAGAAAATCCCTCATAAATAAAATAACCAACGTCAATAAACTTTTTAGCAGTTTCCAAATCTTTAGGAGCTTTATGATACTGATTTTTATTACGATATATATGCAAATCCATACCTTCATCAGTATCCAAATTAAACATTTTCTTATGTTTAATATAATTAAAAGTAGTTGTATATTCGAGTGAATGTGCTATTTTATCAAAAGTATACTTATTATATGCTCTAGAACCATTTCCTTTAGTTATTTTATTCAAAAAATCATAATTGTCTTTGACATTCAATTTTTCATTAGCTTGTAATAAAAAATAAGCTTTGTCAACAAATTCTTTATTTTCAAACATTCTATCCAAAGTGTTTTTATTTATTCCGAGAAAATTCTGGTTTTTATCATTAATTTCCATATTTTTCGACCTCATTAAGTATATATTAATGTTTTTTGACGATATTTTATAAAAAAAAATAAATGTCGGAAATATTTCATCCGACATTTTCCTTATTCTTTACACTTTTTCATTAATACTTTCAAATATAGTTTTAATTGATTGTATATCGCAAACCATGGTTCCAAATACAAAATTATAAATATAATTGTATTGTTTCATTATATTATTGATTTCTCCAAAAATCATTGCTTCTTTATTAAACATTTTCACACTATTCTTTAATGTATAAGTATCATTGAAATAATAACGTTTAAGTGTATCATATTTAACCATTTTTATTTTATTATCGATTTTATCTAGATTTTTATCGTAATAACGATTAAGAATACAAATCAAATCTGAAGAAACATTAAGAGAATACATAACTTCTGTCATATATGATTCTAAAATCATTCCAATTCTATCAATAATATTTTCATTAACTTTGCCTTGAAAAATATCCAAATGTTTTGAATAAATTTTATAATTTTCAGTAATTTCACATAAAAATGCTTCAAATCGATGAATATAATGTCTTAAAAATCTAATAGAATTTCGCAAATCAATAACATCAGTTACAGTAACTTGAAAAGCTCTACAATCTTTGGCGAAATCAACTTTGCTTACATTATTATCAAATGACGGAATATCTCCATAAATATGAAAATAAATAAAATCGTGATCAAGTTGATTACACATTGTATCTCTTAATTCAAGTTTAGCATAATCTTTTGAATTATCGATAAATTTTGAATGATCGAAGAAATCGTCAATCAAATCATTAATTTTATCTTTAGAATTCATCACTATCGACAACTCTTTCATTGAATCAATCTTTTCTATTGAAGTTTTATTTACCTGTGGTTGTTTTTCAATGATATCAATCTTTTTTTCTTTTTGTTCTTTGTTTTTCTTTGAAAATAAATTAATCATAATATTAAGT
>CAVAGO010000039.1:0-9189 GCA_963588075.1 bacterium
GGAGAATTAAATGATTACTACGACGCTACTGCTCTTGAATTCTTACCGGCATAGCTGGTAGTTTTTTTGTTTGACCTTAATGGTCAAACATAATAAAAACAAATAGCTCAAAACTATTTGTTTTTTTATTATTCAAAATCTATATCGTAATCATCGTCACTATAATCTTCAGAATAAACTCTCTTATCATAAACTACAGAACCTGTATTATAATCAATAGCAATAACTATTTCATATGAAGAATCCTTAGAATCTTTTCTAACTTTCCTCATTCCAGTAGTTTCCACTTCTTCAAACCCTTCATCATCAACAAGATACTCGATATATTCCTCATAATCATCTCGAACTAATTGATTATCACAATACTCTAATACTATTGTTTCTTCTAATCCAGAACTTTGAGAAGAATATGAACAAATTTTCCCACCTTTATCAAACACACCATAAATAGTAGGTATTTCATCCTCACCTAGTTCAATAACTTTTTCATTATTAAACATACTGAACATCGAGAATACAAAACCAAATATTCCAAAAAATATCGTAAAGAAAAAGATTAAAAATACAACTAAACAACCTACACCTTTTGATCCAGCAAAATTATTACCAATAGTACCAGTTGTTCCAACCATTCTTTTTGGAGTAGTCGTATCATAATATAACTTTCTACCAGTTCCATTTGACGTTACATTCGTTTCGTTATCCACAGTAGTTCTCGTATTAACTACTTCTCTACCATCTACTGGATTACCACACAATGTACAAAATTTAGCATCTCCTAAAACAGGATTACCACAATGTTTACATTTCATAAAAACTCACCACTTACTATTGATTTTTCATCACTTCAACTATTGTATCTAAAAAGTTTTCAATATCTCTCATTGATTCATGACTATTTTTAACTTTATTTGAATATTGCCCAAATGCTTGTTCATATTTATCAGCATAATCCCCTTGAAAAGATGCATTTAAGTTATTCATTGATTTCACAATATTATCTATATTTTCAATACAATCTTTATTTATTTTTTCCATCTCAGTTTTCCATGAAGCCATCGCTTCAGTTTCTACATAAGCTTTACCCATTTAAAACTGCCTCCTCACCTATCGGATTTGCAAATACTGTTCCTCCACGACTGTTTTTAAATTCACTTAAAGATAAGGTCCTTGTTCCCCAGTCTGATTGAGCAACTGCAAAACTATCTGAAGTACCATTGTAGTTACCATCTTGAATAACTATCTTGTCATTAGCTTCATCTACTTCTATAACAATTCCAACATGTCCATATTGCTCATTAAGTCCCGTTGAAAACACTGCTCCAGCAACTGGTGTATCAGATTGATAAAACTTATCTCCATGAGCTTTTAACAATTGCGATACACAACCATTACCATTTGTTGTAAATCCTGGACTATAACCATATATTTCATAAAATCTTCCCCAAGCAAACCAAGTACATTGTCCAACATTACTATATGCATAAGGATTCTTACCTATCCAAGCATCAGTTTCTTCAAAATTAGGATATTTATTATCATCATTAATTATTCCAATACTATAAGGTATAACAGTAGCACTCATATCAAATCCACTATCAATCTTACTAAAATATTCATTAGCATTATTAAATATATCAACAGTACTAATTACTTCAGTTTCTGCAATTCTACTATATTGTTGACTATAACTATTTGAAATATTACTCAACGCATTATTAATACTTATTTTTAAATTATTTCTATCAGTAGTACTTGAAGAAATTAAACTATTTAATCTTTCTAATTCAGTTGAATAATTAGAAGCACTAGAATCTAATAAATCCTTCTCTCTATTATAAGAATCTATTTCACTAACTACACTATCATATTTATCTATTTCAGACAAAACAGATATTAAACTATTTAATTGATTAACTTGTGTATCTAAAGCACTCTTTGTAGTAGTTAAATTATCAGTTTGCTTATCACAAGCTTTTCCTTGCCATATTGACACTAAATCTAGATTATTTATATCTTCTATCAAATCTGTTAAGCTACTAAGTTTATTATTAATTTGACTTCCATAACTTGAATAAGCCATTTTATCACCTACCTACTATGAGAATTTAGATTCGTGTTCTACAAGATTCTCTGATTTTTTTACTAAACATTCTACATAATTGTCCAACCCCGTTGCAAAACTATTATATGAAGATATATAACTTTTTGCTGTATTTATATAAGATGTTTTTACACTTTCATCAACCCATGCACTTGATCCTTCTATTGAAGTAACAAGAGTTTCTAAAGCTTTAATATTTTCTTTATATAAAGATATTTCTTCTTTAACTTCATTTACTATTGTAGATATTCCAGTTTCATCATGTAAAAAATTGTCATTAGCCATTCTAAAACCTCCAACCTATACAGTCACTAACGTAGTATCTTCACTACTTGTATCATCAAATTTTGCTGCATCTGTCTTTATTAAATCAAAGTAATTTCCTTTATTAACTATTTTTGTAATATTTTGATTCCATTCTGGATGACAAGTAGCAGTTCCTGGATTCACATGCATTGAACTACCATACCACATACTTTTGTCAACAACGAATTCAACAACACACTGTCCATTATTGTGTCCCCACTCGGTACATCCGGCATCATTTTGACTTTTTATATCACCGATAATACATTTTATAACTGTGCCATCTTCTTGGTATACGTCAATATAATCACCTACATTACCAAAAGTAGTAGTTACAGCTACAACATATCTATCTCCTATTTTAGCAAATCCTTCTTCATCAAAGTTCATTCCAGCTGCTTCACGTAATTTATATTGTCTAGAAGAAGTTGCTGTTATACATTGCCATCCCATATATGAATGAACACTACCTAATCCACTTGGTAAAGTTACAGTAACACCATCAACATTTTCTAATGAAGCTTCAATACCTTCATAGTTATATTTTCCACCAGCAGGTACATCATAATCTTCACTAGTTAACAAACTTGAAGAAAAATTATTTGTATAAACAACAGTTCCAGTAGGCCCAGTACTATAAGAGTATGTATAATTACCAGATGAACTACTTGATGAAGAACTCCCTGATGAATAACTACTTGAAGAACTATAATAAGAAGTCCCTGTAGTTGCTAATGTTGTCGCTGCCACATTTCCTGCAGTCGTCCAACTTGTCTTTTCTTCTGTAGTTTGAGTAGTAGTAACATCTACATTATCATCAACTTCAGCATTAGTAGTTGTTGTTGTATCTAAATTTTCACTATCAATTTCAGTAATTCCATTTACATATGTATTCATATTAGTAGAAACATGTTCTAAATCTGTATATATACCTTCTATACTACCAGCTATCATAGTAGCTTTACTTACTAATGAACCAAACTCACTATGACTAGGAATAGATTTTAAAACACTTTCTAAACTAGTAATTGTATTATTAATATTTGTTACTTTTGACATAATATCAGTTGTTGCACTACTTAGTTGACTCTTATTTACTTTTGTTACACTCATTACATTCACCTACACTATTTTAATTATATCATATCAATCAAGAGCTTTTATAAAAAAGCCACAAAAAAAGATTAATTTTCATATTAATCTTTTATTTATTTCTATTATAAATCATTGCATCTTCTGGAAAATCTTTTCTTCCATCTAACAATGTTCTATTAAGCTTTTGATTGTATAATTCAGTTGCAAACATTTTTATAGGATTCACAATTCTATCAGCTTCTTCTCTAGACACTCCATATTTTAGACATTCTTCATCACTCATTACAACTGACATCATATGAAATTCAAAGAATATATCAGCTAAGTCTTTACCCTCTTCAATCTTCTTCACTACAAAAGGATGATTTCTTAACTCTGGAATAATTCTCGGATCATCCATATCTATATCTTTTTCACTTTGATATTTTATAAACGTTGTAGCTGAATGAACTCTATCTACCATATTAACTACTTTAGATTCTAAATCAACTTTAGCTTCATAATCCGGTAATAACTTTTTAAGATTGATTAAATCTCCAAATCTTTTGCTTAGATATTCTATTGCTAAATTAGTAACTCTTTTTATTTCATCACTAGAAACTCCTTCGAACTTAGTTATATCTCCAGTAATCGCTTCTGGTAAATCATGTAAAATTATATAATCAAATATCTTATTATAATCTAAATAATCAGGTAAATACTTCCTAAGTAATCTAACAATCAATAACAAATCCATTATATGATTCTTAACATCTTCTAGTCTTTCTCTTTCAATATGCCATAACATTGGTCCACTTCTAACAGTATCTCCTAATATGTCAAAAATCATAAATAATTTTACTTCTCTTTCCATACTTTTTTCCATATTAATCCTCCTATCTAAGAGTTATACCTTGTTCATTAATTCTTGCCAAATCTTCTTCACTTACAACACCAAAGTTTTCTCTTAAATAAGCTATTTCTGTTTTCTTTAAAAAAGAAAATATTGCTTCATTAACGAGTTCACCTGTTACTTTATTAAATCTCCAAGGAATATATTTATTGTCTTCAAGAACAGTCAAAGTATCTCCAACAATCTGTACTCCACCTATTCTACATTGTGTAGCATATGGAGTTGCAATACTTTCTCCATCTTTTTCTACAACTAAATTAAAACCATAATGTTCTCCTCCAAAGATCACACCATTTTCTAAAAATAATCTCTCTTCACCTAATATAACAATATTTTCATAAGAACTTAACTTCAAATTAATTGGATTTTCTATTCTAGGTTCTAACATCCTAATCGCCCCTCACTTGATAGTTATTATACACAAACAAACGAAAAAAGAAAGTTTTACTTTCTTTTTAAACGTTCTCAATACTTATTATCTCTACCTTATTTGATATTAACTTCTTACTTAAATTAATCTCCTTAGCCAAATCTGTTGACAAGTATTTCTTAAAGTCATCAGCAAACACAGTAACAACATTATCTTCATTACTTGAATTAATCACTGCTGCAAGCAGATTAGCTCCACTAGAAATACCAACTCCCAAGCCAAACTTCCTAGCTAAGATTCTCGCCATATTAATAGCATCTTCATCATCTATCGTAACAACTTCATCTATCAAATTTTTATTAACAATACTAGGTATAAAGTCATCTCCTATACCTTCGATTCTATGACTACCTTCATTAATCCCCTTACTCATAATCGGCATTTGCTCAGGTTCTAAAGCAATCACTTTCGCTTTATTAAATCTTTTCTTTATTCTTTTACCTATTCCTATTAAAGTACCACCAGTACCTATACCACTAACAAAAGCATCTATCTTATCTAGCTTCTCTACTATTTCTAAACCAGTTCCATAATAATGAGCTTCTATATTCTTCGTATTATTAAATTGATCTGGTCTAAAACCATTTATCTCTAAAGCTAACTCATCAGCTTTTCTAATAGCTTCCCTAAATCCACCATCTTCTTTGCTAACTAAATATACTTTAGCTCCATACATCTTCATTATATTAATTCGTTCTTCACTAGCCCAATCTGGCATAAAGATATGTACTGGATGACCATAATAAGCTCCTAATGCTGCAAATGCTATTCCTGTATTACCACTTGTTGCTTCTACTATTGGCATTCCCTTTTTTAAACTTCCATCTTTATAAGATTCTTTTATTATATAATTTGCTAATCTATCCTTAATACTCCCAGTATAATTGTAATATTCTAACTTAGCAAATACATTTACTACTTTCTTTCCATATTTAACCCTTATTTTTATCATAGGTGTATTACCTATTAATTTATCTATACTCATAATTATCCTTCTTTCTATTATTTATACTTAAAGAACAACAACATCGTATAGTATTAACCATTTTCTTAAACATTAAAAAAACCTCCTATATAGTAATGTATAAACTCACTACATAGAAAGTTCTTATTTCAAACTAAAAAATAATTGTTATGAGTTTACACGACAAAAAGAATTTTCATTTAAACAGCAACAACAATTATTACTTAATCTTCTTGTCATATAAATCTCTCCTTGCCAAAGATTATAACAAAAATAAAATGAATTACAAGTCTAACTACATTTTATTTGCTTTATTTTGATAACTATCACCCATATTAAGTTTATCAATATTACCTTTTAACATATTACAAAATAATACATAATAATTTTGATTGGGATAATATTCATAATCAGCATTTAATTTTAAATATTCAGATTTTAACCTATCAATAAAGTCTAAAGTCTGAGGACTTTCATTATTAAATAATTTATCCACTATAGATAAATCGAAATTAGGTATTCTACTTCTTAACCAATTAAGTTCTAATAAAGAAACTCTCATACTATTACTAACAAAATCTAAAACAGAAGCTTTATTATATTTCATAGCATCTTCTAAAGAAAATATATCTACATCATCAAGTATTTTTAATTCACCATTCAACAACCCGATATTATCTGGCTTAACATCAACCCATACAAATCCCGCTGCTCTTAAAGCGTTATACATTTTTTGACATACTTCCTCTGGACAATCAAAAGTCTTTACCACATCAGTCACATATACACTTTGATATTCATCATACTGAACTCTATCATGAATATCTAAACAATAAGGAATACTATCATATCTTCTTGTTGAACCAAACTTTATTATTTTATCTCCAACTCTAAAAACTGAACAACTACCACCTCTACCAACATAAATAGGATTCTCCCCATATTGCTTAACATACTTCTGAACCATACTTATTACTTTATCTTTACTCTCATCAGGTATTTTACTCATTGCTTCTTCAAAACTTATCGGTGTTCTTTCAAAATCTCTATCTCCTTGAGTAAATTCTCTAACTGCTTCATGTAATATTTCTAATTCAAAATAAATTTTCTGAATCGTTTTTTTAATACTAGAATCTTTTATTCTAGGAATCATTCTTTCCAACTGATATCTTTCAGGTTTCATTCCAACACTTTTATACAAATCCATAACTTTGCTTTCCATAAAGTCTTCATAATCTGACAAAGTTTGTTCTAAAACAGCTTCAATATCTTCAGTATCTCCAATATTAATCAATACTCTACTGATAAATTCTTTGGCATTAGTTTTACGAACCTCTAAATATTCATCATACTTCATACGTACTCACCATCAATTATATTGTAACATAGTAATCAAAAATCATTTTCTTAAACTAAAAAACTAGACACTATGTCTAGTAAACATTACATTCTATGAGAATTCCCGGTAATTACATCCAATGCTCCTTGAGTACTTAATAACTCTTGAATAACTCTATTTCTTTCTCTTTGAATTTGATGTGCATCATATTCAATTAATGCTAAGTAATCAGCCAAATCCTTCTTAAACTCTTCATCATCAACCATTTCAGCAATAGCTCTAATTTGTGTAACCATAACACCTAGTTCTAACTTTTTCTTTCCACCAGGTCTAAACTCATTATAATCAGTACTTACAACTGTTTTAACAAAATCCCCATGCTCTCTCATATAAGTCTCTTTATCTATTTTATAAACATCACTAGTACCATATAACTTATAATAAGTTTCTCTATCAAATTTAAGCATTAAAGATGGATCATAAACATAATCTCCTACTTCAACCCATCCATGTCCACCATGTCCTTTACCATAGTTATATACTAGGTCTTTATTATTACCTCTTACTAACACTGCATCATCTAAAGCTAAAAACATATATAAACTTCTATCATAACAAGTTCCTATTGGAAAACTATGTTTAGAATGCTTAATAAAAAAGGATACTGGAAAACAAGCAATAATCGTATTTTTCATTTTTTCATATATTTCATCATCAAATTCCATTACTTTTCCTTCTTGACAAGCTTTCGCCCATAAAACATGAAACTTAGCAAAGAATAACTTCTTCTTTAATTCATCAAACATAACTACACCCCTTAAGTGCTTGTTATATTAAGACAAAACATCTAAAAAAGCAAATCCATATAAAAAATGAACCAGTTAGTTCGTTTTATCACATACAAAAGTTATTTCTGCATCATATAATTGCTGATAATTAAGTCTTTTCCACTTTAAATCTTGTTTTTCAATAGTTTGTAATTCAACCATTTCCCAAATAGCTACCCACCAAACCACACATATAAAATTAGATAATACTGCTCCAATAAAATCTTCTGTCAAAATATTTATTACTAATATTAACAAACCTATTATTCCAAATAATATCGATTTTCTATTTACTCTTGATACATCATAATCAGCATCATCTATTTCCATACCATAATTATTTCTAATAGCTCTAATCATACTAGTTTTTTCAGAATCATTAACTTCAGGACAATGTATCTCTATAACAATATCCATATTCATTGGTACCATATAAGCTATTTCTTCTATGTACTTACAAACATCATCAGATAATTCATATTTTTTATAATCATGTTTCATATATAAATCATCCTTATTATCTAACAAAACTGGTATTACAGCTTTGCCATCTACTACATAATTTTTTTGAATATAACTAGCTTCATTATACTTAATTCTTCTATTTTTTCTTTTTCTTGTACTTTTTTTACGGTTTTCACGTTTTCCTCCAATTTATGTAAACATTATACCATAAATCATACTCCAAGATAAAAACAACAAATCCACATGATATAATTATAATGGTGATAATATATGACAACAGAATTACTAGATAAATTAATAAAAACTATAAATAATATTAATTCTACAATGCAATATGACTACGTACATGAATGTCTAGATTTATTAAATTTTCAAGTTACTGACCAAGATATTGAAAAATACAGAAACACAATGCCAGCACGTCTATATGCCGAACATAAAGACATATACACTCACTATATAATTAAACATATTGAATCATTACTAACTGAAGAACAATTAAAGTATTTTCAAGAATCATTACTAACTCACTATGTAGCTTTTACATCTAATGACGAATTAAAAAAACAAAAAGCTACAGAAGAAATCAACAAAAGAGGAATTATAGGATGGGATAATTCATTAAATGATACTGTTGAATATTTTATTGAACACATTAATGATGACGATTTTATTTTAAATATATTAAACACATATAAAAGCCAACTAAAGATTAGTGCTCAAATAACATTAGTACTGGCTTTAAAAAATAATGATGACATAAAAAT
>CAVAGO010000039.1:9199-19275 GCA_963588075.1 bacterium
TTCATATATTGACATAGTTAAAAGATCACCATACAAACTATTTGAATTAAATCAAAGTCTAAGCAGCGATGAATTAAAATTAAAACTATTTGAAGAATACAAAGAATTATTTGAAGATGAACTTAAATTAGAAGACTTAATTCCATCATTGCAAAGCGATGATACAAAAGTTAAATACTTAATTGATAACTGTGATAAATGTAATAAAAGATTCTATAAAAACATATTATACTCATTACAAAACGAAGAATCTTATTTAAAATTATGGGAATATGTAGACACAAAATGTAAAGAAATTATATTACATAGCATCAAAGATCCTATAAAACAATACGAATATATTAAATTATTAAATCAAGAAGCTTTACCAAACAATAAAAAAATCAATTCAAGAAATCTAACTGCAATAATAGCTTTTTTACCATTAGAAATAATAAAACAACTAGTTCAAGAATGTGATAATATAAGTTTTGATATAATCCCTATTATAAGACGTTCAAACGACCAAGAATTTAATATAGAATTATTAAAAAAATATGCTAACAAACTCAAATGTGCAATGATTAGAAAAAATCAATTAATACATTCAGATTATCTTATTCAAAACATAGATTTAATACTCGAAATAGAAGAAGTTGAAGATAAAGATAAAATAAAAGCTATTATATTAGAATTATATAAAACTAATAACGATATAATTCATACCATAAAATGGGAATTTTTAACTGATAAATATGTTAATACACTAGGTTTAGATAAAATAAACATATTAGGTTCATTACCTGATATATTTACAAAACTAATGGATTTTAATGACCATCAATATGAAATATTCTGTAGATGTTTAAATCATTACGTAAGTAAACACAACGATTTCGACTGGAACAATGCAGCACACCAAATGATGGCAGAAATATATTTTGGGAATATAGATCATAAAGATTTAACGCAATATGTAACTGATATAAATACAGTAGATTTAGATAATTTAGTATATATATTACTTAATGGTGACATAATCGGTATAAAATCTCAAGAAGATATCAACAACTATCATAAATTAATCTTCGAAAAAAGTGCCAAACAAATAAAATCAGAAAATTTAGACCAAAAAAGAGATGCTATTTTCTTAAAAGGATTTGGTTTAACCGATAATAGTAATCTTTTACGAGGATTTAGACAACAATTAAAAAATGGTATCAGAAGAATTCATTATTTATATGGTGAAGATATTCATTTGATAGAAAATGAAACATTAAAAAAACTATTTCACTTTATAAAAACAGTAGTTGAATGCGAAGACAAAGATAAATTAGAAGAAATATACAATAACATTGTTCCAACACAACTAGATACATATAAGTTAGAGTCACTATTAAAAAATGAATATTTAAAATTATATAACAAAATACTGTTAGACCCAAAAACTTTACCACAAGATGAAAACGGTTTATATGATGCTGGTGTGGAATTTAATATTATCACGACCTCTGTTGGAGCTTACCATGCAGTAAAACCAGAAAACTATAAAACAGATTGGAATCGTCCTTCCTTAGCAAGTCCACATTTCTGTGCCTCATTTATTAGAAATGACATGTTAGGTACTGCTCCAGTACACAACGTGTTATATGGTTTTTCTAATATGGGACCAAATTCACTAGCATTATCAGGTGCTGGAGACATTTATTCACATGGAACTTCTTTAATATCAAAATCTGAAGAAGCAGAAAGATACTATGGGCCAGAAAAACAAATAAATAATTCTTCTAAAAACAAAATCCATAAATACAACGAAATGGACTTTAAAAGAATTCAAAATGGAGTAAAAAAAGGACCTGATTACATCTTAGTATTTAGACACGATGGCATTATAGACAACCTAGAAGAAGCTAAAAAAGCTTCTACAGATTGGGATAATCTACCAATAGTTGTAATAGATATAAACAGAGTTTTAGAAAATGAAAAACAAAAATTAGCAAATTTAATTAGTGATTTCTACACTAATCCAACAGAAGAACAATACAAATTAATAACAACTAAAATAAGAAACAACCAAGTAATTGAACCAACTTTTGCTAAAGACATAGATTTAGAAGAATTAAAAAACACTATTTCTACACAATCAGTCACTAATCCAAATACTTTACAATAAAAAAGAAAGGAATTAACGTTATGTTACCTTCAGAAGAACTAAGACGATATATATCAGAAACATATAATATAGATTTAAATAAATATACTTGGTCAAAAGAATTCAAAAATCAAGTATTATCAACTAAATTAGATAAAGACTTAGAAACACATGCAACCACTTTAGATGATATATATAAAATGGGCTTTAATATCGGACACTGTGGTTTAACTTCTAGATACATTTGTAGACAATTTCCAGAAGCAAAATTATTTTTTGGTAAAGCATCACTATTAATTGGAACACCAAGTTCTCCCAATGGTGAACACGCCTGGGTAACAATAAACGAATATCTAGTTGATTCCACTTTAATGATATGTATCCCTATCAATGAAGCACAAAAATTCGGTTACTCTCCAGAGAAAGAAATATCACATGATAGCGCTCGTATGCTTTCAGAATATGATCTATATGACTTAGAATATGAAAAACTCGAACAAACTCAAATAACACATAAAAAAATAATCAACTAGCCTAGCTAGTGGTTTTTCTCTAGCGCCTATAAGGCTAACATTCCTGCATCGCTTCAAAGCGAACTCACGACTCGCACTTGCAGTGCTATTTCTTGCTACCCGTAAACGGGTTAATCTTATCTATTGTTAATTGTTCTGATAGATGATCTTCTTTAAGTTGTTCATCAATATAGTTACGTATCATTTCCGCATTCTTTCCTGCTGTATCTACATAATATCCTCTGCACCAAAATTGTCTATTCCTATATTTGAATTTCATATTACCCCAGCGTTCATATATCATCACACTACTTTTTCCTTTCAAAAATCCCATAAAACTTGATATGCTCATTTTTGGAGGAATTTCTACCAACATATGCACATGGTCCGGACACACTTCTGCTGTTATTATATTTACCCCCTTCCATTTGCATAACTCCCTCAATATTTTTCCAATTTCCAATCTATTATCACCATAGAACTCTTTTCTTCTATACTTTGGTGCAAAAACTATATGATACTTACAATTCCACCTAGTATGTGATAAACTATTAATGTCTTTCCACATGGATTGACAACTCCTTTTCTCAACGTATTTTTATTTGCAATTGCGAGTCGCAAATATATAATACCAAAAGGAGTTTTTTTATTAAATACTCAACGCTAAAGCTAAACTGAACCCCCAGACAATCTGGGGGTTTTAGTATACAAAAAAACGAACCAATAGGTTCGTTTTAATTTCTTATGGCAGGGGTAGCAGGAGTTGAACCCACATCAGCGGTTTTGGAGACCGTTATTCTACCATTGAACTATACCCCTAAAAAAGTAAGCAATTTCATTATATCACAATTTTTTTATTGTGCAAGTTTTTTTGATGATATAATGATAAAGAGGTTGATTTTTATGTTAGTATTAGACGATTTAACAAATATAGTTAATCAAATGGGAATATATAGAATGGCATTAGTTGCTAAAAGTATTTTTAGTGTTGTTTTTATAGTTGTCCCACTTATCGTAATTATTTTAAGTATAATCGACATTTCAAAAGCAATATTTAAACCAGATGGCTTAAAAGATAGTATAAAAAAACCAGTTAACAGAATTATAGCTGGATTAGTAATATTTCTTCTCCCTTCCGTAATCGAATACTGTTTTACATTAATTGATAACTATGATAACTCATCAATCATCGCTTATTACAATGATGCTAGTATCGAAAAAATCAATGAACTTGAAGAAGAATACAAAGTACAAAAAGCTGCTGCAGATGCCAAAGAAGCAGCAATGAGACAAGAAGAACTTTTAAAACAAGAAGAAGAACGTCGTAAACGTAATGAACAAATGGAAGAATTCAGACAAACACTAGATGATGCCTGGAACCCACCAACAAGTAGTAGCGGAAATTATAGTGGAGACTCTGTATCAAGTGGTTCATATGGCAGTGTAACCGTTGAAAATGGTGTCTTCTATATTCCAAATCAAAGAGCTACTAGTGATGCTGACATTCCAAAACAATCAGGACAATATGGATTAAACCCGATATTCTGGGAAAGATTAAGTGCTCTCCTATCAGATGCACAAGCTAATGGTTACAACGTAACAGTAACAAGTGGCTGGCGTTCATACTCGAGTCAAAGAAGCTTATGGGATAATTCGAATCGTTCTTGTAGTGAAAGAAGTAAATGGGTTGCCTGTCCAGGTGGCTCCCGCCATGGTTTCGGTATTGCCGCCGACTTAAGCTTCAATGGAACAAGCTGTAGTGGTGGTTGGGACTGCAACGCCGCCGCCACATGGGTTCTCGCCAACGCTGCCAACTATGGATTAACATTCAGAATGTCTTGGGAACCTTGGCATATTGAACCCGCCCAAGTAAGTGGTGGAAACTTCGGCAGCTGTACAGCCACTTGTTAGGAGGAACAACATGAAAAAAATAATAATTCTGTTAATAACTACAATCTTATTAACAGGTTGCAATGCCACTTACGATATAAAATTTACAAAAAATAATATCGAAGATTCCATAAAAATATACACAGATAGTAAAAAAGTTCAAACAGCTACAGAAAATACTATAACCAATTTCACTGACCAACTAGGAAATTGGGAAAGAGGTTATGAATATTATAAAAGAGAACTATACACAACTGATAAAATAACTGGTTACAACTATACCTACACATTTAATTACGATGAATATGATGCCATGAGCCAATTAAGAAAATGTTATAAAGACTTTGAATTAAACTACGAAGAAAATACTATAACACTAAAAACAAGTAATGAATTCTTATGTAACAATTACTATCAAGAAGTTAACAGCTTAGAACTAAATATATCTAGTGAATACCAAATAATAAGTTCTAACGCTGACACTAAATCAAATAACATTCATACTTGGAAAATAAATAAAACCAATTACAAAAACAAACCAATTGAATTAACAATATCTAAAAAAACATCTTACATAGAAGAAAATACAACAAAAAAGAACAAACTTGATCTACAAGCTATTTTAACTATCATAATATTTATTCTTCTAATCATAGTTTTATTCATACGAAGAAAAGACCAAAAACAAAGATAAATCTTTGTTTTTTTTGTTTCATAAAATAATAAAAGACATATCATATACTAGGTGAATTTTATGATAATAAAATATAATACTAAAGAATTAGACCTTCTAGCTCGTATCATGCGTGCTGAAGCATTAAATGAAGGAAACCTCGGAATGCTTATGGTTGGTAATGTTGTTGTAAACCGTGCTCTAGCGACTTGCTTAACCTTCACTGATATTAGAACTTTAACAGATGTTATATATCAACCAAATCAATTTGTTGGAACTCAAAGTTCTCTATTTCAATCTTCCTCAACAACCGCCGAAAAAAATCTAGCTAAAAGAGTTATCAATGGCGAAT
Organism: bacterium; assembly: GCA_963588075.1. Classification (GTDB taxonomy): domain Bacteria; phylum Bacillota_I; class Bacilli_A; order RF39; family UBA660; genus Coprovivens. The sequence continues at coordinate 14,758 of CAVAGO010000039.1, forward strand.
ATTACCATCCTGCAACGCACTCACTCTGGTTCTATGCCCCAGGGACAAACAAAAGCTGTAAAACAACCTGGTATGACCAACAATTATCAGGAAAATATAAAAATCATTGTTTTTACGAACCAGATCAAGGTGTTTGTAAAGAATTATATTAAATGTGTTATAATAAAAAAAACAATAAAAGTAGGATGATATTATGGCATACGAAAGCTATATAAATGATATAAAAGAAAAAAGTACAACAATAACAGACTTTAATACAAATACAACCAAAATTGACTTAGAAAGTATCTGGGAAGGAACAGCAAGTGTCAAACAAAGAAATAATCTTACAACACTCCAATCAGAACTATCTACTCAAGTTTCTCAATTATCAAGTTTAAACGATGCCATGTCTGGTATAGATGAGTACGATAAATTAGAAAAACAATTAAAAGAATGTCGTGACCAATTAAGTGCTTTAGATAGTGATGACAAAGACTACGCTACAAGATACTCAGAATTAAGTGAACAAATAAGAAAGCTTACTGAACAAAAGCAAGAATTAAAAACAAAAATCGAAAGAACACTTACTTCAATTACAAAATCTTACTCCGAACAACATTCAACTATTCAAAAAACTGAAGTTGAAAAAACTCTAGATTTACTAAAAGAAGTCGAGAATTCCCTTTCTTCACTAAATTTTGATATTTTAACGGCAAATTCAGATAAAACCCAAAGTACTAATGCTGGAACAATTACAGTTGATAGCCAAGGAACTATTTATGATAAAGAACCAACACCAGGTAAAGCAGCTCAAAAACTACACGTTTATCATGATGGAACAAGACTTTATGATGACGCATGCATAACAATTAAAAAAGGAGAAACTATTAGACTAACAGTTAATCTTTCGGATAATGCCGGTGAAGTCCAACAATTAACAAGAACATCAGCAGATGGTGCCGAAAATTGGAAACAATACTTTAGTGCTTACTCTGAACCATTCGTAAACAGATACGATTCATCAACATTCATAGAAACAGATAACTATGACTGGGTAATAACAGGAAATGATGTTACTAACGGCTACGTTACATTATCTCAAACAAGTTTCCACAGTACTGATCAAGGAAGCGAATTCAAAAGTATGTACAGAATTAAAATTAAAGTTGTTGAATAGAAAAACCACTACTCACGTAGTGGCTTTTTTATTTAAGAAATATATCTAACCAAGGAATTCTAACATTCATTAAAATTATAAACAAAACTACCAAGAAGAAACAATATAACATTAACCCCTTCTCTTTATATAATTTCTCTGGCTTTTGAACAACCGAATCGTCTGCAAAAGAAATATAAAAATAATAACAAAACAATCCTATAATAAAAGGTATCGCTAATATCAATTCTATTCTATATTTTATTAAGAAAATTCCAACAAAGAATACTGAACACATAGCATAAAAGAAAGCACTAGTTAAAAGACTTTTCTCATTATACATCTTAAATGACTTTCTATATAATGAAGCTTTTGACTTATCATTAATCATCTTATATTCAGCATATCTCTTTATAGCCATTAAAAAAGCTCCAGCCATCCAATATCCAAGAAAAATACTTATTGGTACCACTATCTTTATTGGTACAATGAACCATCCTAACATAAATCTAATAGCATTATTTATTGATTCAGACAAAACATCTAAAAGAAATATATCTTTAGTACGAAATGGTTTAACATTATAAAGTATTCCCATTATCAATAAGATTACTTCCATAAAGAAAAAATATTTATTAATAACAAAGAAACCAACTAACAATCCAACTAATCCTAATACAAACCATAATAACCAAATAATCGGTCCTTTAACACTTTCTTCTACTAAAGGTCTTTTACTTTTCGTAGGATGATATTTATCAAACTCAGCATCCAAATATTCGTTAATAACATAATTTGCTGACGCAATCAACGATGTTGCAACTAACCCTATTAACAAAATAAATATAATATTCCAACTGACTTTATAATTACCAAGATACAATGCACAAACAAATCCTGGTAGGATAAAAAGCTGTTTTATCCAATGATCTATTCTCATAATTTTTATATACTTCTTCATTAAAAATTCACCTATTAAAATTATATATTAATCAATTTTATAAAGCAAACAAATTATATATATGATATTATTATAAAGTGAATTAAACATAGTAGTGAAAGGATTTAATTAAGTGGTTTATATGAAGAAGAAAAACATAGATAATAAGATATCTTCTAAAAGAAAGGAATATATATTTTACACAATAATCTTAGTATTATTTATTACTTTAGTTAGTATAGTTAGTTTAAAACATGAATATTGGGCAGATGAAGCTAACGCTTGGTTAATAGCAGCAGATTCATCTATAGTTGAATTATTTACTAAATACCTCCATACTGATGGACACCCAGCTTTATTTCATTTAATAATAAAATTCTTCCAGTTATTTGGTTTAAATTATGATAATTTCCGTATAATATCTATTTTATTCTCCTCTTTAGGAGTAGGATTGTTCTTATTTAAATCTAATTACAAATGGTATTTAAAAGCCTTAATGCCATTTACATTCTTTATTTTTTATCAATATACAGTAGTAACCAGAGGATATTGTTTAGTATTACTACTCTTATCCTGTATAGCAATACTCTGGGAAAAAAGAAAGGAAAAATGTATTTTATTTACTATATTCACGATTTTATTATTAAGTCTTGAATCATACACCTTTCTTATAGCTGGTTCTATATATTTACTAAATATTATCGATTACATTAAGGAATATAAACAAACTAAAAAACATGATAAAAAATTACTAACCTGCTTAATCATTTTATTCTTCGCATTTCTAATAACAACAATATATGTAATGCCAAGATCAACTAATACATTTAATCCTTCCAATACTATTTATTATATGTCTAACTCTTTTATAATTCCTTTTAATGCTCCATTTGTAGTTAAAAACATTGGAACTTTAGTAATTATTATACTTCTTGGTTATTTGTTATTTAAAAATCAAGATAAAATATTAGAAACTTTTATTTTATTAGCTCCATTACTATGTTTTATGTCATATAAATACTGTAATTTATGGCATACTGGAATAATGTTTTTAATGATATTATTTATTGCTTGGATTCACAATTACCATAAGTTCAAAGTATTTAATATTTTTATGTTACTTACATGTGTCATCCAAATATATTGGACTGTTAACAATAGTATATATGACTATAAAGAAAGCTATTCTCCTGCTAAAGAAGTCGCTGACTTTATAAAAACACAAGATTATGAAAATATGAAAATATATGGTTTAGAATTCTATGAAAGTGCTATCAATGCTTACTTTGATAAAAATATATTTTATAATTGGAATAAAGATACAAGATTCTTTTACTGGAATAAAAATAGTATCTACTACAAACTTCCTTTTGATACTGAAACATTATTAAAAGAAAACGTCGATATGGTAATAATAACTCCAACATATCAAAAAATAGATAGGACAGAAATGAAAAAATATTATAATGAATACATATTCGATGGTTCTACTTATTTTCAAACAGAAATATATGAAAGTATGAAAGCATATGTCTACATAAAAAAAGATAATCAATCTTCTTGATTATCTTTTTTATTTTATTTATTATCTTCTTTCTTTTTATATCTAAACAATACTGAAGGTCTATGTCCAGCCCCTGTCTTAACAAACTCAGTCTTCTCCACTTTATCAGCAATAATTCTTCTAAATGCTGGATCAAGTAACTTCTTATTTAAAATAACTTCATAAACTTGTTGTAAATCTCCTAAAGCAAACAATTCTGGCATCATATTAAAGACAACATCAGTATAACTAATCTTATTCTTTAATCTTTCAATCCCTGCCCAAATTACTAAAGGATGATCAAAAGCTAAACTATCATTTTCTACTATTTCAAACTTATATCTATCAGTAGTTAATTCTCTTAAAGTCTTCTTAATCTTAAATTTCAAAGTATCAGTACCATTATCTAAAACAACTAATACCTCATCATTCTCTTCAAAATATTGAATATTAAACCAAGAAGCATTCTCCTTCAATTTATCAGTTAATCTATTCTTATCAACTAAAGCCATATAAGAAGTAGATACAATTCTCATACGAGGATCTCTATTAACTCCCCCATAAGTATATAATTGTTCTAAATAAATATCATGTAAATTAGTTTCACGAGCTAGTATACGACGAGGACAATCTTCTAAATCTTCTTTAATATCTAAAAAACCTCCAGGTAAACACCATTTATCTTTAAAAGGATAATCATCTCTCTTAACAAGTAAAACACTCATATACTTCTTACTAGATTTTCTATAATTAGCAACTTCTTCATCACTAATACTTAATATTAAAATATCAGTAGTCAAAGAAATTCTATCATATTCATTCGGATTATAAGCTTTTAAAAACTCCTCTTCACTTTTATACATCATATTAATAACACCTCTACTTGTATTATAACAT
>CAVAGO010000040.1:0-18957 GCA_963588075.1 bacterium
ACTTCCAATTTTAATTTACTAAAAAGTCTATTGACTTTTAATAGTTAGCCTCCTATCTATTATTTCTATTAATATTATAACATAATGAAAATAATAAGAATAGATTAATTTTTTCTATAAATTATTTTTTGAGGTATTGTTTTAAAAAAAGTGTTGTGCTATAATGATAATAACGATATGGTAGGTGTTCATATTCGTTTATCTCCATTCTTGTTAAAGGTGACTAAAATAAAAAGGAGAGTTGTAATTATGGCTAAAGGTGAAGTTGTTTTAACCGCTAATAAGGTTAAAAAACGAAAAAAAACTGAGAAGATAGTTACGATAGTTTTACTATTATTGCTGTTATTCTTAGTAATAGCTTATTTCATTCTAAATATTATCTATAATGAAGGTAGTTTTACTATAAGTATGGATAAAAACGTCTATTTAGAATCGAATTTGGTTATGTACGAGTCTTTGAACGATAGAAGCTCTGTATTGAAAATCTCAACGTCAAAACTTGCATTCATGGACAATATTTCAATTAATTGGTTACCTGAAAACATCAATAAGGAAGCTGAAGGTGCGCATAATGGTGAAAATTATATAGCTCATTCATTCTATTTGGAAAATCAGGGTGAAGAAGTTATTAATTATTGGTATTCAGTACAAATTGATGACATTATAAAAAATGTTGATGATGCTGTACGTATAATGATTTATATCAATGATGAAAAAACTGTTTATGCTAAAAAGAGTCCTATTACTGGAAAACCTGAAGAAGGAACTACTGAATTTAGAAATGATGATGAAATTATCTTAAATGAACGTAGCGGTTTAAATCCAGGTGAGCGTGATAAGGTAACAATAGTTATTTGGCTTGAAGGTGATGATCCGGAATGTGTCAATGCAATTTTAGGTGGAGAGATGAAAATGCATATGGATATATTCGAAGAACATGTCGAAGAAAAAAATATTCAATAAAGGAGTAAAAAGTTATGAAAAAAAATGAAAAAAGAAAAAGTAGTAAAAATAGACTATTATTATTAATACTTTTACTATGTTTAAGCGCAATACTTTTAACTGTTAGTACTTATGCTTGGTTTACATCAAATAAAGTTGTTGACGTTACAGACTTAGAAGTAAACGTTAGAGCAGTTAATGGTCTAGAAATTTCAGCTAATGCTGTCGATTGGGGAGTTCGTCTTACTAAAGAAGATTTAGTAACTGGATATCAAGGAGATACAAACCAATTACCTGATATTCTTGGTGCTACTTCTACTACTGGTACAGTATCAAATAATTTATTAGATATGTTTAATGGTTCAGTAGAAACATCTTGTGCAGATGGTACTACTACATGTGATGACCCTACATATAGATTAACAACTTCAACAGCTGCAGAAATCAAGTGTTATGATTCACTTGGTACTTCAGAAAATGATGGTACTCAATCTACTTGTACAGGTAAACAATATATGGCATTCGATATCTTCTTAAAAGTTGATTCTGATGCTGAGTTATTCTTAACAGCTAATGCTAACGTATTAAATACAAGTACTTATGATTTAGGTATTAAAAACAGTACTCGTGTTGCATTCGTAGTACAAGGTTATATTCCTTATGCTGATTATAGAGATGGTGTAACAAATAGCGATGGTTCTACTACTGCTGGTTCAACAGCTGCTCAAACTTTAAAAGGAGCTACTGCTGATGACGTTGTAATTTGGGAACCAAACTATAATACACATACATCATCTGGTGTATCTGCTGCTAAAAAATATTACAATATTGATACAACAACAGAATCTAGTCAATTAGCTTATGAAGGTGTTTTAACAAATATTGCTGCTAGTTCAAGTGACTTTGTTACTTTAACTGAAACAAACTCAACTGAATGGCCTGCATACTTTGCTGAAGTTACTCCTGATATAGCAACAACTGCTAGTCATACAGGTGCAACTACTACATTAACTTTAAAATCAGGTGTAACAAAAGTTAGAGTTTACTTCTGGGTTGAAGGACAAGATGTAGATGCTGAAAATGATGCTACTGGTTCTGATATGAAACTTAACTTAGAGTTCTCAATTAATTAATAGAAAAGAAGTGTAAACTTCTTTTTTTTACACTTCTTTTATTCTTTTTTCGTTTATGTTTGATTTGAAGTATTAAATGCTTTATAATAATATTAGTAAATAAAATAGTGATAGAGGGTGATTCTTTTGACACAAACTAGTGGACAAAAAAAAGAAAAAAATAAAGAATTTAATAAAAAGAGTAGACGTTTATTTATATTAATATTACTTTTAGTATTTATGATAATTTTATTAGGTAGTGCTACTCATGCTTGGTTTTCTTCAAATAAACATGCAACTATTGAATCTATTGATATTAATGTTGCAACTATTACAGGATTACAAGTTTCTGTAGATGCTATTAACTGGGGAAATGAAGTTACTAAAGATCAAATTATTAATGCTTATAAAACTTATCCTTCTTCTAAGAATCAATTGCCTGATACATTAGCTAATGTATCTACTGCTGGGAATGTAACTACTGGAGAACTTGATATGTTTTATGGAGTTACTTCAGAAGAAAAAGATGGTGGTTTTACTTTAACTACTTATAAACAATCTGAAATGAGATGTACTGGTGATGATGAATGTGAATATTCTAAACATTATATTGCTTTTGATATTTTCTTATTAGTTACTTCACCTGCTACTATTGGTATAACTGCTAATTCAAGTGTTACTCCACAACCTGGTACTGAAGATAAAGGTGCGCAAAACGCTGCTAGAGTTGGTTTTGTAATCGAAGGTACTGTTAGTAATGGTGCTTCTGCTGCTGCACAAGCTTTAAAGGGTGGAAGTGATTCTTACATTTGGGAACCAAACTATGATGTTCATACAGCTGATGGTGTTAAAGCAGCTAAGGATGTTTATGGTATAACTACTACTCAATCTGGTGGAGCTAGAATTCCTTATAAAGGAGTAAATACTGAGTTCTATACACCTATATATATAGATCAAACTGATAAGAGTTCTTATTTTACTAGTGTTAATCCTAAAGTATCAACTATTCAAGGATTCTCTGCTAATCAAACTTTAATGTCAATACCAGCTGGTATTACTAAAGTAAGAATTTATATGTGGTTAGAAGGTCAAGATGTTGATATGGAAAATAAAGCATCTGGTAGTGCTTTAAGATATAACTTAGAACTTGCAATGATGAATTAATTTATTTAATTCATCTTTTTTTTAAAACAAAAAAGAAGAAAGTAGATTATTTACTTTCTTCTTTTGGTTTGTTTTCTTGGTTTTGATTTTGAGTAGGTTGAGATGGTTTCTTATATAATAATACTTTTAGAAGATTTTCTTCTAAGACTGGTTCATCTACTTTGTAATATTTAAATAAGAAATCACCGATTTTAACTTCTAATATAATTTGTCTTATTATAAAAATATAAATAGGGAATAGATATAATAATCTATTTGTTTCTGTTTCGTCATATAATTCATAGGAAAAGTAATCTATTAATTGGGCATCTAAACTTGTGAAATCACAAATTATTATGATAATAAGACTTATTATAGAAATTATTAATAAACCTTTAAATGTTTTTTTATTAGCGAAGTATTTTCGAGCATTTTTTATATTAGCTTTATCTGTTAATTGGTCTTTACTATTATCTTTGATTAAATCTTGGTTATTTAAAATTCTAGCAATTAGTATTAATATTAAAAGTACTAATACAACATATAGTATTACTGGGCTTTCAAACGTATTCATAATTATCACCTTTTTATTATGTCTAAATTATATCATAAAATGTATATTAATTGTTATATATATTGACAAGTGTATTTTATACACATATAATGGAATTAGGGTGATGGTAATGGATGTAAGAAATAAATTATATAAGAATCAAGGTATTCATGTTATTACAGCTTTATTTACTATTGAACAAGGAATTATTAAAGTTTTACTTATTAAAAGAAAGAACGAACCTTTCTTTGGTGATTGGGTTTTAACAGGAGGAGCTTTATTTAATAATGAAGATTTAGAAGCTGGAGCTTTAAGAGAGTTAGAAGAAAAGACTGGTATTACAGGAGTAGAAATTAAACAATTTAAAGCTTTTGGTAAAGTTGATAGATCACCAGTGATGAGAATGGTTGCTGTTGGTTTTGTAGGAATTATTGATAGTAAGAGAGTTAACTTACTTAGAGAAACTAAGAATACTTCTAATGCAGATTGGTTCCCAATTGATAAGATACCTCCTTTAGGATTTGACCATGAAGAGATATTACATGATGCCTTGTTAGAATTACGTAAACAGATTGTTAAAAGTAATATTTTGAAAAGTTTATTTCCTGATGGTGTGACAATGCCGGAATTACAAAAAACTTATGAAGCAATATTAGATAAAAAGTTTGATAGAAGAAACTTTAGAAAGAAAATATTAAATTTAGATTTAATAGAAGATACTAATAAGAGTGATAGATTTGAAGGCAATAAGCCTGCTAAGGTTTATAAGTTTAAGGATGTTATCCAAGATAAAGATATATTTTAATAATATGTTTTTATTTTTGAGATATAAAGTGTAAAAAGTACACATAGAAAGGGCTAGTATATGATTTATTTAATGAGACATGGGCAGGATGATGAATCTTATATAGGGGGATGGAGTGATGTTTCTTTAATAGATGAAGGTATTAAGGAAGTATATGATTCTGCACAATGGATTAAGGATAATCTTAATATTAGAAGTATTCAATGTAGTGATGTTAATAGAGCGGTTGAGACAACTGAAATAGTTAGTTCTTGTCTTGATGTATCTTATGTTGTTAATTCTAATTTAAGAGAACAAAATAAAGGTGATTTAAATGGTGTTTTACGAACGAAATTGACATCAGAGGATTTAGTGTTTACTGAGTCGAAAAGTGTTGATACAGTGTATCCTAATGGGGAATCTTTAAGAGATTTATATAATAGAATGAAAATATATATAAATAAGATTATGGAAATGGAGGATGATACGTTACTTATTACTCATAGAGGTGTTATTAATATGATTTATTTTATTTTGTATGATAAACCTTTAGATATGAATAAGAAACAATTTGGAGTTAGTACAGCTTCTGTACATGAATTAGATAAGAAGACAAGAACAATAAAAAAGGTAAGGTAGAGTTATGGTAAAAAGAATAGTTTTAACAGGTGGTCCTGGTAGTGGTAAAACTTCAGTATTAGAAAAAATTTATCAAGTATATAGTAGTGAAGGGTATAAAGTAATAATTGTTCCTGAAACTGCAACAGAATTAATGAATAATGGAATTACTTTTAAAGATGGAAGTATTTCATTATTAGATTTTCAAGAACTAGTAATGAGACTTCAATTAGCTAAAGAAGAAGTAGTAGATAGAGCAATTGAATTAGCAGAGACTGATAAGATTATTGTTGTTTATGATAGAGGAACAATAGATAATACTGCTTATATTAAAAAAGAAGAATTTGAAGAAATCTTAGCTAGACTTAATAATGTAAAAAGTTTTGCTGATTTAATGAATAAATATGATTTAGTTATTAACTTAGTAGGTAGAGAAGACTTTTATACAACAGAAAATAATAAAGCTAGATCTGAGAGTGCTAGTGAAGCTTTGAAACTAGGAGATGCTACTTTAAAATGTTGGTTAGGACATAAGAAAGTAAAAATAGTATTACCTAAGGAGACAATTGAAGAAAAAACTAGTGAAGTATTAAATACTATTAATGAGTTATTGGAAGAAAAACAAGTTAAGAGACAAGAAAAATATTCAGTTGATTTAAGTAAGAGTGATTTGGATACAGTTAGAAGTATTGGTAAAGCGATGTATATTGAACAAACTTATTTAAGTAGTGCTGCTGATGTAGAAAAGAGAGTTAGAAAAGTATCATTTCATGGATGTATTTCTTATATATTTAGTGTTTTCAAAGTAATGAGTGATGGTACTAAAGTTATTGTTAGTGAAAAACAAATAGATCAAAAACTTTATGATAGTTTGTTAGAGTTTAAAGATAGTAAATGTGAATCTATTAGAAAGATAAGATATTACTTTAGTTATCAAGGAGAATACTTCAATTTGGATGTATTTGAAGATGGTGAAGATATTGGTATTCTAGAAATAAATGTTGGGGAAGATGAAAAAGTTGTTACTCCGGAATTTATTTCAGTACTTGAAAAAGTAAGTAATAATGAATTATATTTTAATAGAAATATAGCAAGAAAACAAAAACAGAAATTGGAGAAGAAACATGATTAAGACGTATACAGGACCTATGCATAGTGGGAAGACATCAGCGATGATTACTGATTATAAAAAGATTTGGAATAAGAAGTTTGTTAGAGTATTTAAACCTCTTTGTGATACGAGAGATGTTGGAGAGATGAGAAGTAAGGATTTTGTAGAGGGGATTCCTGCTACTTGTATTGAAACATTTGATGAGATATTGCAATATATTGATGAAGGAGTTAGAACTATTTTTATAGATGAAGTTCAGTTGATAAAAGGAAATGTTAGTGTTTTATCATATTTGTCAGTTGTTTATGATATGGATATTTATTTAGCAGGACTTAATATGACGAGTGAACAAGAACCATTTTTGATAATGCCACAAATAATAGCAATAAGTGATGATGTAGTAAATGTTAAAGCTAGTTGTTATGATTGTGGCAGAGAAGCTTCTTATACTTATTTTGATGGTGATAAGAGTGAAGCTATTCAAGTGGGAGATGAAGGATATTTTCCGTTATGTGGTAAATGTTTATTAAAGAGACGTGGTATGGAAGGTATGAAGAAAGTTTTGAAGTTAGAAAAAAAGAATGAAAGTTAGTTTTCATTCTTTTGTTTTGTAATTATGATACTTATTATTAGACCTATCAAAGTAGTTAGAGATATTAGGATAGGAATTGTGTAGTTTGTTTTATATTTTAAGGTTATTGTGTGTTGTCCTGGTTCACATTCAATTCCTATTAGAGACTCTAAGATCATTGTTGGTTTTACTACTTTGTTATCAATTGTTATTTCCCATGATTCATCGTATGGAATTGAAGTAAATATTATTTGATTTTCAGATACATTGATTGTTCCTTCAATATGAGAATCTGAGTAATAAGTATATGTTATTTGGTTTTGTTTTAATACGTTGTATATTTCTGTTAGTTTGTCATCACTAATAGTATAGATATTAACTGATTCTAATAAATTGTCGTCTTGATTAGTATAAGTGAAGTCTTTATAACTTTGAGCGTAATTTGTAGTAAATTCTTCATTAGTTATATCTATTAAGTAGAATGAATGGTCGGTATGGAAGTTACTTATATTATCTTCGATAGTAGCAGTTAGTGTTTCTTTAGTAAAGATATCTGTAATACCAGTCATTGCTTCGATTAGGTCTTCTTGAGATTTTTTTACATTTGTTTCATCTAAGAAAACTTTTGCTGTTTCTTTATTTACACTATATATTTTTTCTAGATAGTAATCATTTTTTACATTGAATAACATATTGAATAGAGTGTTATTTTCATAGCAGGTCATTGAGTTACCACCAGATAGACATCCTAAACGATTTACCATGTTAAGTACTGGTGTATAAGTCATTGAAGAGAATAGGTATGTTGTCTTTTCGTTAGTATACATATTTTTATTTAAGAAATCATTTTCTCCAATACTATTTACACGGTATGTAACTTTTTCTGTTATAAATTTTTCATATGTTAATTCTTCTTTAGTAAATTCACTTGGTAGTGAAATATATGATGCATATAGAGTTTGGCTTATTAATACTAGAGATATTAATACTTTATATAATTTAGAATCATTATAGAATATTAAAAGTATTGAATAAGCGATTATGAATATTAGATTAAATATGAAGATATTGAATTCCATATTTTTATAATTTATTAGTAAAAGAATAATTAAGATAAGAGAGATACATAATAGTTTTTTCTTGTCTTTAATATCGAATGTTTTACTAACGTGGATAAATAAGGTGATAGCTAGGAATATTATAATAAATGAATAACGATAAGTAAGTCCTACTACATTATGGAACATATTTAGAACATAATCGAAATTTTTAATAAAGATGCTGGCTGCGACGATGTTTATTCCTATTAAAGCGAATATCTTGTCACGTATTTTTATTTCTTTATTGATAAAGAAATAAAAGATACTCATTAGGATTATAGTATTAGTGGCAATGTTTGGATATGTTGAACCAGAAAATTCTGTTGTAAGATTTGTAGTACCATAGAATAAAGATTTTATTAAATCAAGAGTTGATACTATGTAACCTGCTTCTGTTACATCAGATGAACCTAAACCTGTTTGTCTTTTTACTTTAACTAAAATATATAGATAGAATAATATTAAGAGAATAGCTAAGATAGTACTGATTAAGAATACTCCTGTGTTTTTTAGTTTTTCTTTAATATTTCTTTCTTCATAGAAGAAGTTTCTGATGATGTAGTAGATTAATCCATATACTAATACTGAAAATGCTAAGAAGAAATTAGTTAAGTATAGATAAGCTAGTGAGAAAATATATATGTAAATTTTCTTTTCTTTAACTAGTTGTTCTAATCCGTATTGGAATAGTGGGAAGATCATAAAAGTATCTAACCACATAATGTTATGGTAGTATGCTAAGAACCAACCTGAGAAGACATATGAGATAGTTGCGATGAAACTAATAAAGTCTGAACAATTGTGTTTTTTAGCATAGTAAGTTGTAAATATAGAAGTAAATATCATTTTAATAATGATTACACTTAGGTACATTACATCGCCATTTTTAAAGAAAATACCTATTAGATTAAGAGGACTTATTAAGTAATAAGTGAAGTTAAACATAAAGGGGTTTCCTAGACCATTATTAAATGAATATATTTCTAGTACTCCGTTTTTTAAACCAGTTAGAAAGTTATATAACATTGGTTTATATTGAGCTATAGCATCTGATTTACCAATGATATTATTTCCAAAAGGAGAAATCTTAGTTAATATTAGAGTTGTAATAAATATTGCTAAGATGATAATAGTATTTACTATATATGGTTTTAATTTTTGTATTTTTTTCATGTTTCTAAATCCTTTCAATTAATATTATCATATCATTTATTATACTTTTAGTAACAAAAAATAACATTTTTCGACAGATTTGAATGTTATTTTTTAGATGGTGATTTAAGATGCATGTAAAATTATTTGATGAAAATCATGAAAATGATTTGGAAACGAGTATTAATGAATTTCTTAAGAATAATAATTGTGATATAATTGATATTAAGTATCAAGTGGCGATTGCAATGTATGGTGAAGATCAAGTATATTGTTTTTCGGCAATGGTAATATATGATGAAAAGTAAGTGGTTGAATATGAAAAAGAGTTCTTTTGTAGAAGGAACATTTATTGCTACTTTAGCAATATTTTTAACTAAGATAATGGGAATGTTATATGTAATACCTTTTTATGCTTTAATAGGTGTACAAGGTAGTGCATTATATGCTTATGCTTATAATATATATGTTATATTCTTAGATATTTCTAGTGCTGGTTTACCTATTGCGATAAGTAAAATTATAAATGAATATAATACTTTAGGAATGATGGATGCTAAGAAGAGAGCATTTTCAATTGGTAAGAAGATAACTGGATTTTTAGCTATTACAATATTTATATTATTGATGGCTTTTGCTCCACAAATAGCACAATTATTACTTGGAGATTTATCTGGCGGTAATACAATAGCAGATGTTGCTTTAGCTATTAGATGTGTATCTTTTGCGATATTAGTAGTACCTTTCTTAAGTGTTACAAAAGGTTATTTACAAGGACACAAAGTAATTAATGTATCTAGTCTTAGTCAAGTTATAGAGCAAGTAGTTAGAATAGGTGTTCTATTAGGTGGTTCTTATTTAGTACTAAGAGTATTTAATGGTACTGTAACTACTGCGGTATGTATTTCTGTATTTGCAGCATTTATTGGTAGTTTGGTAGCTTATATATTTATAAAAATTAAGATGAATAAGTCTGATATGAAAGAGTTAGGATTAGAAGATAATCCTCCGAAAGATGATGTTACTAATAAAGAGATTGGTAAGAAGATATTCTCATATGCAATACCTTTTATAATAATAAATATAGTAAGTAGTTGTTATAATTTTATAGATATGACTTTACTTTTAAGAACTATGAATTATTTAAATTTAAATGCAGCTGATGTAGAGTTTGTTACTAGTGCAGTTACTACTTGGGCACCTAAGATTAATATGATAGTAACAAGTGTAGCAATGGGAATGAGTACAAGTTTTATTCCTACTATGGTTACAGCTTATACGTTGAAGAATTGGAAAGAAGTAAACAATAAGTTTAATCAAGCATTGCAAATATTAATATTTGTTTCATTACCAATGACAATAGGTTTATCAATGTTATCAACAGCTGTTTGGTCGATATTCTATGGATTTAATCAAGCAGGAGCTTATGTACTTGCGTTAAATGTATTTACAGGGTTATTTATTAATATTTATATGATTACATCATCAGCATTACAAGGTCTTAATAAGTTTAAAACTGTATACTTATCAACAATATCTGGTTTTGTAACTAATGCAGTATTAGATGTACCAATTATGTTGTTATATAGTAAAATAGGAGTACCTCCTTATTTAGGAGCTGTTACTGCTAGTATTATTGGTTATGTATTAAGTATAGTAGTTGCTTTAGTAGCACTTAAGAAAGAATGTAAGATTAAATATGGAGATACATTTAAAGTAATAGGTAAAATGATGGTACCTACTATATTAATGGTATTAGTAGTATTAGTACTAGGTCATGTTGTGCCAGTTAACTATGGAAGTAAATTATCTTGTATAATATATGTTGCTATAAATGCAGTAGGTGGAGCTTTAGTGTACTTAGTAGTAGCATTTAAAATGGGTATATTTGAAAAAGTTTTAGGTAAAACAATGACTAATAAAATATTAAAAAAACTTACTTTTGGTAAAGTAAGTGTTTAAAGCATATACATGTTAGTATAATTGTTATCTGTTATTTCAGTTGTCATGGTTTGATTTTCTAATTTAGAAACACGATTATCTAAACGATTAATTTGTCTTTCTATTTTAGAAAGACGATTATCAAGGTCATTAGTTGCGTTGATATCTGGTCCTGAATAATAATTTGAATTCATAGAAGTTTGAGTGTAAGGACCAAAATCATTAGTTGGCATTTGTTGCATGTTTGGCATGCCATTTGGAATATAAGATTGGGTTTGAGCGTTATAATTTGAGAAGAATGTATTACGATTTCTTTTCATATGAGTCCTCCTAATAAAGTATATGTTTAGAAGTAGAAAGGTTGAATAAAAATGCGTCTTAGAAATGTTAAGAATGCAAGAGAGATTGTTGATAATAGTTCTTTTGTAGTTCATAATCCAGAAGAATATAAGGGAAAATATAATAGTGAAGTATTTAAAAATAATAATCCTATTCATTTAGAGATAGGTATGGGAAAAGGTAATTTTATAATAGATAAAGCTACTAAGAATCCAGATATTAATTTTATTGGAGTTGAAAGATATGAAAGCGTTCTTTGTAGAGCTTTAGAAAAATTAGAAGATAAACAATTACCTAATGTAAGAATTATATGTGTTGATGCGATTAATTTAGGTGATATCTTTGATAAAGAAATAGATACTATATACTTGAATTTTAGTGATCCATGGCCAAAGAAAAGACATGCTAAAAGAAGATTAACTTCACATGTTTTCTTGCCTGTATATGATAAAGTTTTTAGAAATGAAAAAGTTATTATTCAAAAGACTGATAATGTAGGTTTATTTGAAAGTTCATTAGTTAGTTTAAGTACATATGGTTATACAATCGAAGAAATCTCTTTAGATTTAGCTAGTACAGGAATGGAAAATAGTTTAACTGAATACGAAGCTAAATTTATGAGTCAAGGAATTAAAATTAATTACTTAAAAGCGACAAAAAAATAATATTTAAATTTATTTTTATAAATGTTATAATTACTATGAGAAATAGGTGGTACTATGAATAAAAAAATTATACTACTTTCTCTTTTTGCGTGTCTATTCTTAGTTGGGTGTACACCATTACAAGAAATGACATTGGAAGAAGTAATAAAAATAGGAACAGAAAGAACTGTAGAAGTATATAATAAATATCGTAAAGGGTATAAATATAATTTACCTAAAGGATTAGAAGTTTATGATAACTCAGAATATAATGAAGTTATTATGGATAAAGATTATACATATTACTTATATGTTGATGCTGTAAGTTACTATAATAAAGTTATAGAAAAGTATGAAGAAAACGAAAAATCTCATGTTTCAATGCAAATAAATTATCAAGATAAATATGGTTATTTAGAAATTAATGAACTTAAGAGTGGTAAGTATTTTATTGAAATTATGTATAATTATGCTAAAATAGAGGTAATAGTAAATAAAAAAGATATTAATGTAGTTGTCTCAAACTCATTAAGTGTTTTAGCGTCTGTAAAATTCAATGATGACGTATTAAAAAATTTACTAGATGAAGAAACTTCACAATTTAAAGAATTTCAATTTGATATATTTGAAACTACTACTGCTACTGAAAGTGAATATTTACAAGCAGTAGAAGAAGAGGATGTACAAGAAGATGAAGTTCATGATACTGACTTGATAAATTAAGGTGGTGTAAAGATGGGATTATTTGGAAATCTAAAAAAGATTTTATTTGAAGATGACGATGAAGAAGAAGTAAGTGCAATGCCTACTTATACTAAAGATGATATAGTTGAATCTCCTAAAAGAATGGAAGAAGAAGTTGAAGTAACACCTATTGTTGAAGAACCTATAAAAACTTCTGATAATTCACACTTTACAAATGTAAAGAGAGATATCGACTTAAATTATGATGAAAAAGATGTTCTTGGAGAAATACCAGGAGCTAAGGAAGTTATTCCTGAAAGAAGAGTAGAGGAGACTCCAGTACAAACTCCTAAAAAAGAAGAAAAGAAATCTGTATTTCTTTCATTTGATGAAGAAGAATTTGAAAGATTAAATTCACGTATTACTAAAAATGAAAATAGAGTTAGAAAAGAAGTACAACAAAATCATGTTGTTGCTCCAACTAATGATGCAAGAAGAGCTAATAATAATTTTTCAGCTACTTCTACTAGTAGAGATACTAGAATAGACAATGCTGATAGATATAAATTAAATGGTAATACAGCGAAGAAAACTTTTACACCTTCTCCAATTATTTCACCAGTATATGGTATTTTAGATAAGAATTATACTAAGGATGATATTGTAGATAAAAAAGGTGGAATGAAAAGAGAAAAGGTTGTAAAACCTATTGTTAAAAAAGAAAAAGAAGAAGAAATTACTATTGAACAAGCAGAAGCTGCTGTTATAGAAGTTGATATTGATTCTGTAAGAAAAAAAGCTTATGGTAGTTTAAGTGAACTAGAAAAGAATTTAACTAAAACTACTGAAGAACCAGTAAAAGAAGTAGCAAAACAAGAAGAAAAAATTGAAGTTCCTGAACTAAAGAAGGAAGAAAAAGCTCCTAAAGAAGAAACTTTAGTAGAAAAGAAAGAACCAGTTGTAGTTGTTGAAGAGGAAGAATATGAAACTTCTACTCCAAGTATCGAAGATCAATTGGATGAAACATTTACTGTAGAAGATATTCCTACAGAAGAAAATGTTAAGTTAGATAAAGTTGTTGAAGATGTAATTGAAAACAATCCTGTTAAGAAAGAAAATACAGTTAAATCTAATCCTAAAATGTTGGATGATTTAGAAAAAACTAGTACTTTACAAATATTGGATGATATAGAAAAAGAATTAAATTCAATTAAACCAATTTCTAAAGATATTGGAGTTATTGATGAAGATGAAGAAGAAATAGTACATAATAGTAATGATACATTAGAAAAAGATTTATTTAATTTAATAGATTCTATGTATGTAGAAGGAGAGGAGGAAGAAGATGATTAGTTTTTTACAAACATTTTTACCTATAGTTATTTACTTTTTATTAATAATTTTACTGATTATAGGTATAATATTAGGGATAAGAGCTATTCAAACTTTAAATAAGGTTGATAGAGTAGTAGATGACGTTAATGATAAAGTTCAATCTTTAAACGGATTCTTTAACATTATAGATTTTACTACTGATAAAATTGTTTCTATTACTGATAAAGTTGTAGAAGGAATTAGTGGTCTTATTGGAAATGTCTTTAAACGTAGACATACAGAAAAAGATGAGGAGGAATAATAAATGGCAAAAGAAGGTAATGGATTTGGTAAATTCTTAGCTGGTGCAGCTATTGGTGTTGGTTTAGGTGTTCTATTTGCTCCTAAAGCTGGTAGTGAAACTAGAAAAGAATTAAAACAAAAATTTGATGAATTAGTAAAGAAAATCAAAGAAATCGATGTTGATGAAGTAAAAGAAAATTTCTTAAAGAAAGTTGAAGAAATAAAAGAAGAATTAGCTGATCTTGATAAAGAAAAAGTTATTTCTATTGCAAGAGAAAGAGCAGAAGTAATTGGTAAAAAAGTTGATGAATTAGTTAAAGAAACTAAAGAAAAAGCAACACCAGTTGTTCAAAAAGCTGCTGAGGACTTAAAAACAAAGACTGTAGCAGTACTTAAAGAAACAATCAAAAAATTAGAAGAACCAAAAGAAAATAAGAAAGAAAAAAATACTTCTAAAAAGCAAGAAAATGAAGAAAAATAGTCCTTAATGGATTATTTTTTTATTGAGATAAATTCTTTTGATTATAACGAATTATTACTTTTTATATATTGATAAATAGTAAGTAAAATGATATTATTAATAGTAGGTAAGGATAGGTTATTATGAAAGAGAATTATTTCAAAAAAATTATTTATTTTTTAATTATTATGTTTGTTGGAGTATTAACTGTTAATGCTGCTGAATTAACTGTTACAACTTATAAAGACATGATAACAGCTAACTTTTCAGGTGAGTTAGGTGCTTCTGCCTTTTGGATTAATACCTCTAACAATTATGATGTTGGGTCAACATCATTTGCTAAGTATGGTGGATTAATGAAGTCTAACACAGGTACTGTTAGTGTTAAGAATGGTACTTATTATATTTGGGCGACTTCTACTAATACAGTAAGATACGGACCTAAGACTGTTACAATTAGTGATTCTTGTAAGAATGAAAGTAAAACTAATAAAACTGGTTCATTTACATTAGAAAGATGTTTTATTAAAACTTTATCTTCTACTACAATGGAATCTTCAACAACTACATTCTCATGTAAGAGTGGATATAGTGCTGATGGTAACGTTACTATTAAAGAAAATACTTGTAATGGAATGAGTTTAAATGGATTAACTCAAAGATATTGTAAAGTAGTATATAACATCAATTGTGTTGAAGGTGGCGGATCTAGTGGTGGTGAAAGTAATGTTGCTGCTGCAACACTTTCAGCATTATCTGTAAGTGAAGGTTCATTATCTCCTTCATTTAAAAGTGGAACTAAGAGCTATACAGTTAACGTTGGAGCAGATGTATCTTCAATTAAGGTTAGTGCAACTGCATCTAGTGGAAATACACTAGTTTCTGGATATGGTTCTAGAACAGTAAAATTAAGCTATGGTTCAAATAAAGTAAATGTAAAAGTAAAAAATTCAGCTGGTAAAACTACTACTTATACTATTACAGTAAAGAGAGCAGATAATAGAAGTACTGTAAATACATTATCTAATTTAAAAGTTAGTCACGGTACTTTAAGTCCTGCATTTAGTAGTGGAACTAATAACTATACAGTTAATGTTGGAAACGAAGTATCATCAATTACTATTGATGCTACTTTAACTGATAGTAAATCAAAATTTGCTTCTGGATATGGACCTAGTACTGTTTCATTACAATTAGGTGTTAATAAAATTTATGTTAAAGTTGTTAGTGAAAAAGGTGTAACAAATGTTTACAATATAACAGTAAATAGAGAAACTATTCCTAGTGAATGTACAACTAATACTGATGATTTAGCTTTATTAAAAGATATAAGATTATATGTTGATATGGATGGTGTGGAAATAGACCAAATTGAAAGTTTCCAATCTAAAGTATTCGTTTATACAGATATTGAAGTTCCTTATAAAGTAAGTAACTTAAGTATAGATGCATCAACTGTTGATGAAGCAGATAAAGAACATATAAAAATAGAAGGAAATACTGATTTAGAAGTAAATGTTCCTACTGAAGTAAAAGTTACTGTAACAAGTAATAAATGTTCTAACTATTCTAATGTTTATACATTAAATGTAACAAGACAACCTGAAAAAGTTTTAAGTGATAATGCACAACTTGAAAATATGACAATTGCTGGATATGATGATTTTAAATTCCAACCAAATGTTAGTGAATATAAAATTGTTATTAAGAAAAGCGATAAGACTTTAGATATTGATCCTACTCCAGTTGATGATGGTACAAAATGTACAATCGAAGGAAATAAAGATTTAAAATATGGTAGTGAAATAAAAGTAAAATGTACATCAGAAGATGGTGAGAATACAGAAACTTATACAATTACTGTTGATGATGTAGAAGAAGGACCAAATGTATTCTTAATAGTTCTTTTAGTAATAATCATTATTTGTATATTGATTTACTTAGTATTAAGATTATTAGGTTATAAGATTTACTTCAATACTGCTATGATTGGATCATTCTTTAGAGGAATGGGCGAAAAAGCTAAAAATACATTTGACAAATAATAGAAAAACAAATATAATCTAATTTAATTAGTGATGAAAGAATTTACGACTCTGGAGCTAAAACGTTACTCGCGTTAAGAGATAAAGTGTATGATAAAGTTCATAAACTAAGGTGGTACCGCTGTTAAGTCAGTCCTTAGATTTATGAACTTTTTTTATTTATGAAAGGTGGAAATAATATGAAAGAAATGACATTTTATGAAGAACTACAATGGAGAGGTTTAATACAAGATATTAGTAGTCCTGATTTAATTGACAAGTTAAATGAAGGAGGTTTGACTTTCTATATTGGAACTGATCCTACAGCAGATAGTATGCATATTGGACATTACTCTTCGTTTTTAATATCTAAAAGACTAGCTAAACATGGACATCATCCTTTACTTTTAGTTGGTGGTTCAACTGGTTTAATTGGAGATCCTAAACCTGATGCTGAAAGACCAATGATTACAAAAGAAGAAGTAGAACACAATATTAAAGGTTTAACTGAACAAGCTGAAAGAATATTTGGTTTTGAAGTTGTTAACAACTGGGATTGGACTAAAGATATTAATGTAATTGATTTTTTAAGAGATTATGGTAAATACTTTAATGTTAATTATATGTTAGCTAAAGATAAAGTAAAATCAAGAATGGAATCTGGTATTACATATGCTGAATTTAGTTATATGATATTACAAGCTTTAGATTTCTTATATTTATATGAAAATAGAGGATGTACTTTACAAGTAGCTGGTAGTGACCAATGGGGAAATATTACTTCTGGTATAGAATTAATTAGAAAAAAATTAGATAAAGAAGCTTATGGTATGGTAATGCCTTTAGTGACTGATTCTACTGGTAAGAAATTTGGTAAAACAGAAGGTAATGCATTATGGTTAGATAAAAATAAGACATCTAGTTATGAATTATATCAATATCTAATTAATTTAGAAGATTCTATGATTATTGACTATCTAAAAAAATTAACTTTCTTGACTCCACAAGAAATAATGGATATTGAAAAAGAACATAATGAAGCACCACACTTGAGAATTGCTCATAAAGCATTAGCTAAGGATATAATTGTTGGTCTTCATGGAGAAGAAGAATTTAATAAAGCTGTTCAAATTAGTGAAGCACTATTTAGTGGGGATTTAACTGGTTTAACTGCTGATGAAATATTAACTGGAATGAAAATGGTTCCATCAATTAACTTAAATGGTGAAATTAAATTAATTGATTTACTTGTTGATAATGGAATTTGTTCTTCTAGAAGAGAAGCTAGAGAAATGTTAGCAAGTAATGCAATATCAATTAACAATGAAAAATATACTGATGAAAATACTATGATAGATAAATCTATGGCAATAGATGAAAAAGTTATAGTAATACGTAAAGGTAAGAAAAAACAATTTATAGGGATTTTTGAATAAGAAATAGATTTGACAATCTATTTCTTTTTGTATAGAATACATCTTACTAAAAAGGGGTTTTATTATGATAAAAGAACAAACTAGAGATTTAAATAAAGTAGCTAAAGTATATGATGGAGAGAGCTCTACTATATATAGACTTGATGATGGTAGATTATATAAAGAAGCTAAACCGATGTTACTTGATATATGTTTAAGAACTGGTGTTGATTATGAAGGAAAGTTACTTAGTACAAATGCTGCTACAATAGGAGAGATTGTTAATCCAATTACTGTTGCATATATGGGAAGACGTTGTACTGGATTTACGATGAGTGAAGAATTTGGACCAACATTAAATACTTATGATGATTATTTTACTTTACAACAAAGATCTGATTTAGTTGCTTATGCAGATTTATTTTCTAAAATAGAGAGTGTTGTTAAGAAAGCTAATAGAGTTGGAGTAATAATGCCTGACTTATGTACTTGTGATAATATTATTATTCGTGAAGATGGTACATTAAGATTTATTGATTTTGATGGAATGCAATTTGGAAAAAATGATAAATCGATTGCTTTTAGTACATCTCTTAAACATATGAATCAATATATAATGGCGAGAAAGTTTACGGATGGACCATTTCGTTTTACTAAAGAATTAGATATAACTAGTTTAACTATTTTAATGTTCTTAGTAGTATTTAATATTGATTTAAACAAAGTAGGAATGATAAATCCTTTTAC
>CAVAGO010000041.1:0-18944 GCA_963588075.1 bacterium
TTACATATAAAAACTGCAACTCATATTATACGTGCATTTACATATGAAGTTAACCCAAAAAAAAGAAGAAGATTACTCTCCTCCTCCGTTTTGACCGTCTTTACCTAATAAAACCTCTCTTGGTTTACTTCCGTTTTGTGGACCAATTATACCTCTTTCTTCAAGTAAGTCTATAATTCTTGCTGCTCTATTATATCCAAGTCTAAATCTTCTTTGAATTAAGGAAGCACTTATTTTACCAGTTTCAATTGCGAACTCATAAATTTCGTTATATAGTGGATCATCAAAAGATTCTTTATCTCCACTAACTGGATTATGTTCTTCCTCAATAGCTTTATTTAATGAATCATCATATTGTACCATTTGTTGTCCACAAACATAGTCGATAACTCTTTGTATTTCATCATCAGTAATAAAACATCCTTGAATACGTTTTGGATTATTCTCACCCATTGGTAAATAAAGCATATCACCTTTACCAAGTAATTTTTCAGCTCCACCCATATCTAGGATAGTTCTTGAATCAATTTGTGATGCAACAGCAAAAGAAATACGTGATGGAATATTAGCTTTAACAACACCTGTAATAACATCTGTACTAGGTCTTTGAGTTGCAACAATTAAGTGAATACCAGCCGCACGTGCCATTTGTGTAATTCTCATAATTGAATCTTCAACTTCTTTAGACGCTACCAACATTAAGTCAGCTAACTCATCAATAATAACAACTAAATAATACATTTTTTCTTGATTAAATGAAGGATCTTTTTCTTTTTGTTTATCAATCCATTCATTATAAGAACCAATATTTTTAACTCCAGTATCACTGAAAGTCTCATATCTATCTTCCATCATTGCTACTACTCTTTGTAATGCTGTATTAGCTTTCTTAGGATCGGTAACAACCGGCCATAATAGATGTGGAACACCATTATAGTTTGATAATTCAACTTTCTTTGGGTCAACTAAGACTAATTTAACTTCATCTGGTCTATATCTCATTAACATTGTTGCAATAAAACTATTAATACAAACTGATTTACCTGAACCAGTAGAACCAGCAACTAATAAGTGTGGCATCTTTGAAATATCAGCAGTTTGAACTCTACCCATTAAGTCTTTACCTAAAGACACTAATATTTTAGATTTCTCTGCTTCTTTAGGAACATTACCTAAAACTTCTCTAATCTTAACAGCAGTAACTCCTGGATTAGGAATTTCTATACCAACAGTACTCTTACCAGGTATAGGTGCTTCAATACGTACATCTTTCGCTGCTAATGCTAAAGCAATCTCTTTATTAATACTTAAGATTCTACTTACTTTAGTTCCACTTGGTATTGCTACTTCATATTGCGTAACAGCAGGGCCTACATGTATTTCAACAACAGTACCCTTTATTTGAAAATCATTTAATACTCTTTCTAGTATTATCTTATTACTCTTTGTAAAATCATTATTTACTTTAGATGCTCTAGGTACTTCATCTAATAAATTAATACTAGGTAATGTATATATTCCTCTTTTTGAAGCATAAGACACTTGTGCTTGTACCTCATCAGCTAAATTATCCATTTGAATAGTTGTAGATAACTGAACAGGATTTACAGGACTTAATTCCTTTTTAGGAATAGCTTGTGTCACTGAAACATCTTTTGGTAATTCTGCAACAGACACAATTGCATCTTGTTCATCATCGTATTCTTCTTCCTCTTCTTCTGCTTCTCTTCTCGCTCTAGCTTCTTCTCTCTTTTCATCAATAGAAGCTTTAAGTTTCATAAATTGTTCTCCTAAATTAATATCAAATAACATAACAATTGCAAATACTAATAAAGCAACTAAAACAATTATAGTTCCAGTACTTCCAAATAAACTTGCAAAACACCAAGAGAATCCAGCTCCAACAATTCCTCCACCAACATTAATACTTTTTTGACCACTAGTTAAAATACCAGCACCTTCTTTTATTGTTCCAATCCTACTTTGATAATTAGTTAATGTTGAATCAATAATATCTGCGGTTTTATAATTTTGAATAAAACCAAAATGTGCAGCTACTAAAGCTACTATAATCAATATATATAAACCTAATAATTTAGTATTAAAAAAATTAGGCAATTTTCTTTTTACAATCATAAAGAATCCCATGAAAAGTATTAACAATAAAATACTCCACCAGAATTCTCCAACTAAAAACATTGCAAACTTCTTAATAACAATTCCTACTGGTCCAAAACCAAATCCCAATATTCCAATTACTATTAATAATATGCCTATTAATTCTGCACTATATGTAAATTCTTTTTTTTCTTGTTTTTTTGATGTCTTCCTCTTCTTTGCCATACTATCTCACCATACTAATTATAACAGAAGTAACCATATAAAATCAAAAAGAAAAAGAGGTCTTTCCTCTTATTTAACAGAAAATAAAATTACAAAGTATAATACTTATCAAAATGTATACAATAATTATTGTAAAACTATTATAAATGTATTTACTCTTTTTCTTAAAAAAACTAGATATAAGCCCCTACTATAATAATTAATAGTATAAATAGAACTAAGATGATAGCAGGACCTAAAGCATTATGTCCACAATTATTCATAAATCATCCTCCTTTACTTGTCTTTTCACTATTATTCTATGGTTAGATTGGCTTTTATGTGAATGTTAATCTTGTTTTTTATAGTTTACGTTGTTATAATTATAAGTATGTTAAGGAGGAAAACATGAAAAAGAAAATAATTGTGCTAGCCCTTATCGTAACATTATTATCAGGGTGTGGAAGTAAAATACCAACATTATCTAATGGTGACGAGGCGGTCGTAACACTAAAAGACGGTTCAATGATTAGTGCAAATGAACTTTATGAAGCTATTAAAGATGATTATGCGCTAGAAACAATGATTACTTTGGTTGATAAGAAAATATTAGAAGATAAGTACAAAGACAAATTAGAAGAAGCAAATGAATATGCTGATTCAAATATTAGTCAATTAGAAGCTTATTATGGAGATACTCTATTAGACGCTATTAAATCAAATACTAATTATACAAGTATTGAAGGTTATAGAGATTATATTTATATAAGCTACTTACAAAACTTAGCAATAGATGATTATTGTAAAGATCAAATCAAAGACAAAGAAATTCAAAAATACTATGATGAAGAAATAGTTGGAGACATTAAAGTTAGTCATATCTTAATTACTCCAGAAGTAACTGATGACATGACTGATGAAGAAAAAGCTAATGCTGAAGCAGAAGCTAAAGAAAAAGTTGAAGCAATTATTAGTGAATTAAAGAAAACTGATAAAAATGAAATCGCTGATAAATTCGCTGAATTAGCTGCTGAAAAATCAATGGATGAAACAACTAAAGAAAATGGTGGTTCTCTAGGATTCATCAATAAAGATACTCTAAGTTCTGAATATGCTGAATTAGTTGATGCTGCTTATAAATTAAAAGATGGAAAATATAGTACTAAAGTTATTACTACTGAAATTGGATATCATGTAATTTATAGATCTGAAACTAAAGAAAAAGCTGCTTTAGAAGATATTAAAGAAGATATCTTAACAACTTTAGCTGCTGAATATTTAAGTGAAAATTCAATCGCTGCTATTAGAGGTTTACAAGCTGTTAGAGATGAATATAAATTTGAAATCGTTGATAGTGAATTAAAAACTCAATATGCAGAATATATTCAAAACGCATTAAACTATTATCAAGAACTAGATAATCAAAGTACAACTGAATAATTGAACTAAAAAAGAACTTTAAAAGTTCTTTTTATTTTGTATAAAACTATCTATATCAGAAGTACTAAATCCCTTTTGAATCAACTTAATTTTAACTTGATAATCTAAAGCACTGCCTTCATATTTCTTAGCCAATTTATTATATATTTTATTATATTCTTTTTCTAAAATATCACTATTATCTTTAAACTCACTATTATGAATAACATCTTCTATCATCCACTTATAAAAACCTAAATTACTCAAATCATAAGATATCTTTTCTTTTAACTTGTTATTTCCTAAATTCCTATTAGCTCTTATCTTCCTTGCTACCAACTTCTCTATCTTTTCAAACCAAATATCATCATCTATATCTTCTATTAAAGGAATAACTTCTTCTTCACTATAACCAAGACTTACCAAGTCTTTTTTTATTTTATTAGGTCCTACTAAATTCATATTTAATTGATCAGATATATAACATTTTAAATAAACCTCTTTATTTAAATATCCCATCTTTTTAAGTCTCTCTATTGTCTCAACAATAACTTTTTTATCATAATCTTTTTCTAAATATTTATATATCTCTTTTTCTGTACGTAACTTTCTTGTAATATATTTTAAACTCTTATAATAAGCTTCTAGTTTATCATTATACTCAGTTATCTCTTTAAACAACTTATCATCTATTTCCTTAAGTCTTAATAACTCATATTTAACTATTACATCATCATAAAGTTTAATAGTTAAATCATCTATTTTAACACTATATTTATTTCCCTTTAATTTAGTATACTTACCTATCTTCACACTATCACCTTGTTCTATATTATAACAAAAGCTCTCCATCTATTCAAGAACATTTGTTCTTGAATAAGAACAAAAAAAAGAGAACAAAGTTCTCTTATTCAACATCATTTATTTCTGCTTTATACTTACGACATACTTCTTCCAAAGCATCTAATAAAGCTGGTATATCCTCTTTATTACGAGTTCTTACCCCAGAAGCAAATTTATGTCCTCCACCACCATACATAGCAGCAGTTTCATTTATAATAGGTCCTTTACTTCTTATATTAACTTTATATACTTCATTCTTTTCATCATAAGTAACAAATGTCCATACATAAACATCTCTAATATTACTGAAATCATTAATCATATTAGAAGGTGTAGCTGGATCAACTCCATACTCTTTTAAAATTTCTGGTGTAATATTAATATACGCAAAACCATTTTCACTAACAGTTAAATTCTCTGATAAGTAACCGTGAAATTTAATTTCTTGTAATGGTCTCTCATATAAATATGGATATAAATTAGTAAAATCAATCTGACTCTTTTCAATTAATCTAGATACTAAATTAAATGTTTTAGCAGTTGTATAACTAATTAAGAATCTATCACTATCAGAAACTACTCCTAAATATAAATTCTCAGCAATTTTTCTATCGAATTTCATACCTGTCTCTAATAATAATTCTATTATCATTTGACAAGTACTAGATGATGTTTCATCAACCCAATCACATTCTCCAAACACTTCATCAGTTGGATGATGATCTATTTTAAATATTTCTTTAAAAGCAGATTTATCTACTCCATCTATTCTTGAAACATTAGGTACATCAAGAGCTATTAATAAAGCATCTTCTGTAAAATTAGTTTCATCTATTCTATCTAATGCTCCATAGTATTTAAACTTTGAAACACTAGTACCAACAGCATAAACTTGTTTCTTAGGAAATGTTAATTTAATAGCATCTCTTAAAGATATTTGACTTGCAATTGCATCAGGATCTGGGCTGATATGACGAGCAATTACGATTATATCGTATTGTTTTATCTTCTTTAATATTTTTTTAAATTCTAGTTTTAACATAGCCCTCATCCCTTATTCTCCTTTTTATTATTTAACTAATTCATAAGTGTCTTTAATAATCATTAATTCTTCGTTTGTTGGAACTACCCAAACAGCAACGCTAGAATCTTCAGCACTTATAATTCCTTCACTTTGATCTTTGTATGATGCAATATTATCATTTACATCTGCATCAACTTTAATTCCAAGTGGTAATAATCTACCTAGAATATCAGCTCTAGCTTCTCTACCATTTTCACCTACACCAGCAGTAAATACGATAGCATCTACTTTACCTTCAAGTTCAATATAGTATTCAGCAATATATTTAGCAATTCTATTATTGTACATAGTAATAGCTAATTTAGCATTTTCATTTCCTTCAGCAGCAGCATTTTCAACATCTCTACTATCAGAATATCCAGCTACTCCAAGTAATCCACTTCTCTTATTTAAATCATTAGTAATTTCTGATACAGTCTTACCAGTTTCATTACATACATATTCAATAATAGAAGGATCAATAGCACCACTACGAGTACCCATCATTAATCCATCTAATGGAGTAAGTCCCATAGTAGTATCATAACATTTACCATCTTTAACAGCACTTATAGAAGCACCACTACCAATATGACAAATAATTAAGTTAACATCTTCTTTACCTAATTTTTCTTTCATTTTAGTAGTTATATATTTATGACTTGTTCCATGGAATCCATATTTTCTTACACCTAATTCAGTATACCATTCCATTGGTACTGGATACATAAAGTTTTCTTTAGGCATAGTTTGATGGAATGCAGTATCATAAACAGCAACCATTGGTACATTAGGTAATGCTTCTTGCATAGCTTCAATACCAGCTAAGTTACCTGGATGATGTAGAGGTCCTAACTTAGTTAAGTCTCTAATACTTTGTACTACTTCTTCAGTAATTAGAACTGAATCAGAATATTTTTCTCCACCATGTAAAACTCTATGTCCTACACCTTTAATTTCATCTAAGCTTTCAACTGCTTTATGAGTTAATAATTCATCAATTAAAACTTGAACAGCTTCAGTATGATTTTTTAAATATTTAGCGCCTTTAATTTTTTCGCCATTAATTTTTGTTGTCCAGAAACTATCTTCTAAACCGATTTTTTCAATATAACCACTGATAATAACTTTTTCTTCAGGCATTTCAAATAATTGGAATTTTAATGAAGAACTACCAGCGTTTACACATAATAATTTCATTTATTTCACCTCTATTCGTATTATACAAAAAAAAAGATAGAATATCTATCTTTTTTTGCCTTATTTTCTAGACTTTACCTACAATCACTATTCTTATGACGTTTAATTTGTAAATCAAAATCAACCACTTGTTTTTTACTTGAATCCATATTAATACCAAACTCATTTAAATACTCGTATCTCTTCTTATCAAGTGGATTCTTATTACCTATTTCTCCAGTTTTATAAAAATAATCACAACTTCTTCTACGCATACTTATCACCCATTACTAGTATGCGTCATTATAATAAATTTATACTAAATCATTATTAACATCTTCGTATCTGGTTTAAACCCAGTAACTTCATTAACAACTTCTAGTTGTTTTCTTATTGGACCTGCATAATAAGAAACATTATATAAATCTTCATCATATACTTTATCAGCATAATAAGCTATCTTCTTTAAACTTAATCTCTCATCCCACGAATCAAACTCTTCTATAAAGAACTCTCTTTCATTTTCAAAATAGTATTTCTTAATTAATTCAAAGAATCTATCATTATCAATTAAATCTTTAAATAAAGCTGACATAACAGTATAAGAATCTAACATAATACCAAAATTTATATTCCTAATCAAAGTATTTAAAAACTCTTTAACTAGTGGATTATTTATCTTTTCTACATCTAATTTAGCAAATTCTCTATATACTTTATTTTCTATCATTACTGTAATAAGTTCAGTCATTCCATGACCTTCTTTTTGAAAACCAGTTCTACTCTTATCTACTAAGTATTCACCAAATCCATATTTAAACTTTATTTCTTCATCATTTTCATAAATAATACTTCCTTTTACCCCTTCTAAAGTATGAGCAAGTTCATGTACTAAAACAAAAACATCCGCAAATAAATTTCTAATATAATAAATAATACTAGGTGTAGCTCCAATAAATTTTCTATTCTTATCAAAATAATAATCCCACATAGTACCAGGACAAGCATCAGGCTTTTGATCATCCGGTCTTAATTCTTTTTTCTTAATTAAACAAGTAAGCTCTGAACTACATTGATATATCTTTAATTGTTCTAATACAACATTTATCTTATCAAATATCTCTGGACCAAAAGCTAAGTAATAACCAAATAATGCTAATACCAATCTCTCACACAAAGAAACATCATACCCATGTTCTTTATTATATTGATTAACTATCCACACTATATCATCAATTGCTCCATTAATTACATCATAATCCATATCAACAAATCCCCTTTAAAGTAGAAACTATTATAAACAAAAAAGAATTTAAAGTAAATCCTTAAATTCTTTTAAATTAGTCTTGTATGAAAATACAATTGTTCGTTATAATATTTGCTGGAACATTCAATAGTTGGGTGATACCTTCTTTCAACTGAAAGGAGGTGAGAAGATGTCAAAAAAAGATTTTTTAATTTTTTCTTTGATTGTCATTATCTTCTTCTTATTATTATTACTACTACTCATAGTATTAATATAAAAAGAAAATCACCTAACTCAGCTATGAATTAGGTGAACCACACATAAGGTAACACCCAACATACGATAATTGAATGTTCCTCTTTTTTTATTGTATGAAGTTTCCTTCATCTATATACATAATAACATAAATTATCTTTTATCTCAAGTAATGCATATAAAAAGAGCTTAAAGTAAATCTTCAAACTCTTCATTTTTTTCATTAGCACTAATTCTAATTACTTCATGATTTTTAATAGCATCATAAATCATTTGTTCAAAATCAATCATCTTTTCATATTCACGGGCATTTTCAAAAGTAGGATTTATTACTGGATGTTCTGGAACAAATATAGTACAACAATCTTCAAAAGGTAAAATACTTGTATTATAAGTATCGATTCTTTTAGCGATATCTATTATTTCTAATTTATCAAAACAAGCAACTGGTCTTATAACAGGTATCTTAACTACTTCATTAATAACATTCATACTATTTAAAGTTTGACTTGCTACTTGACCTATACTTTCACCATTAACTACTATCTTACAATTATTCATTCTAGATATTCTTTCTGCTATTCTATACATCATACGTCTCATAATAGTTATTAAATATTCATGAGGACAATTTTGATATATTGCAGTTTGTATCTCAGTAAACTTAATTACATGTAATTTAATATCATTATTATAAACAGCTAACTTTCTTGCTAATTCAATAACTTTATTCTTAGCTTCTATACTAGTATGAGGAGGACTTTCATAATAAACACATTCTAATTTAACTCCTCTTTTTATTGCTAGATATCCAGCTACTGGAGAATCTATTCCTCCGGACAACATAAGTAAACCTTTACCTGCTACCCCAACCGGATAACCACCTATTCCTCTTTCACTATTAAAATATACATAAACTGCATCTATTCTAATTTCTATATTAACCATTAAATCAGGATTATGAACATCTACTTTTTTATTCTCTAAATTCTTAAGAATAACTCCACCCATCTTACGACTAAATTCCATACTATCAAGTGGAAACTTCTTATCACTTCTCTTAGTAACAACTTTAAATGTATTAAAATCTATCTCTCTTACTAAATCCAATACTGCATTACCAATCTCATCTGGTTCACGAGTATCTAACTTATAAGCAATATTATATTCATGAATACCAAATACATTCTTTAAAGCATCACTTACTTTATCAAAGTTATCTTCATATAATTCAATAAACATTCTACCTTTATCAAACTTAATATTAACATTCATTCCATCTAATGCTTTAGCAACATTAACTTTCAATTGTTTTAAAAACATATTAATATTAGCTTTCTTTGTTGATAACTCTCCATATTTAACCATTATTAGTTTTTCCATAGCTTCACCCCAAAACTCAAATAAAAGTATATCATAATTCTTAAAAATTACAACATTTCATTACATAAGAAAAACTTACCTAAGTAAGTTTTATTCAGCACAATTACTCATTGCCCCTAAATCATATACATTCTTATATCCCATATCAATAAGAGTTTGTGCAGCTGTAGCACTTCTATTACCACTTCTACAATAAACAACTATCTTTGTATCTTTATCAGGTACTTCACTTTCAATTTTATCAGCTATAACATCTACTGCAATATTTAAAGCACCATCTAAATGTTCAGCATTATATTCTGCTAATGTTCTAACATCTATTAGTACAGCTCCATCATCTACTAGTTCCATAGCTTCAGTACATTTTACTTCTTGTACCACAACTTTATCTTCTTGTTTTTCACTTCCACAACTACATAGAAATAAAGTACAACATAATAATGTAATAATTTTTTTCATTATTCTTGTTCTCCTTTCATCAAAGAACTTAATTCTTTATATCTCATTTTAAATATATTTAAAAACTTATTAATCTCTTCATTTGTAGTTACATAACTAAGACTTATTCTAATAGTAGACATCGCTCTCTTCTTATCATTATATATTGCCATAACTGAAGTACTTAATTCACCTGATGAACAAGCTGTATTAGTACTTAAATAAATCTCATCATCTTCCATTGCATGAATAAAAGTTTCTGGTCTTATATTATCAAAACTAATATTTAAAATATGAGGAATTGAATACTTAGTTTTATTCAAAGTTACTCCATCTATTTTAGATAATTCATCACTTATTCTATCATTAAGTTTCTTTACCATAGCTTCTTTCTTTTCTAAATCATTCAAAGCAATTCTACAAGCTTTAGATAAAGCAACAATCAACGGTAAAGCAGGAGTTCCACTTCTTAAATCATTAAACTTTCCAGATCCATGTATTAAAGGAACTATATTAACTTTACTATTCTTATATAAGAAACCTATTCCTTTTGGTCCAAATATTTTATGTCCACTCATTGAAGCCATATCTACATCATGCATATTAACAGCAATCTTTCCAATAGCTTGTGTCATATCACTATGAAATAAAGTATTAGGATTTTCTTTTTTAATAATCTGTCTTAATGTCTTAAGCGGTTGTCTTATTCCAACTTCACTATTAACTGCACAAATACTAACTAAAATAGTTTCAGGTCTAACTTTTTTTCTTAAATCTTCAAAATCTATCAAACCTTCACTATCATTATCAACATAACTAATTTCAAAACCTTGTGTTTCTAAGAAATTACAAACACTATAAATAGAAGGATGTTCTAATTTAGAAACTATAATATGATTTCCTCTATTTTTATATGCTAAAGCTACTCCTTTTAAAGCCATATTATTAGACTCAGTAGCCCCACTTGTATATATTAATTCTTCTTCTGCTATATTAAACAACTCACATATTTGTCTAGTTGCACTATTTAGTAATACTTTTGATTTAACACCTAAAGCATGAATAGAATTTGCATTCCCCATATAATCTCTAGTTGCTTTATTATAACTTTCCAGTACATCATAAGAAACAGGTGTTGTTGCAGAATAATCTAAATAAATCATTACTAATCACCTATTTTAATTATAGTTTATGTGTCTATTTAAATCAAGATTTTTAACCAAAAGAAAAAAGATAGATAACTATCTTTTTATTGTTTCAGCTAACTTTTTATGAATACCAGGTTCAACTACATTAATAGCTCGCATTGTAATATCCAATGCTTTTTTAAATTCTCCTTCATAGAAGAAATCTTCTGCTTTAGTAAGTTCAACATCTAATGTTTTATTAACAGGTCTATATCTATTACCATAAACAATAGCGACTTCAACCATCGCAGCAGTCTTAACTATTTCATTAGAAGTATTATATAATTTTAAAACTAAATCTCTTGCTGTATCAACTCTTATATTAAGAGTTTTTATTGATACAGGTTTTTTATTCATTTCTTTAATCATTTCTTTAATTGCTACATTAGCTTCACTTAGTTGAACATAATAACTATTTGGTATAACAGGTAGTTTATAACTATCTATTCTTACTTTAGCTTTACTTAATATTTCTTTTATTTCATCTAATTGTTCATGAGCTCTTTGTTCATCTTCTTCTAAACTACCAAGACTTCTTAAAGCAACTTCTAACTTCTCTTCAGTCTTAGAAAGTCTTACATTAAGTCCTTCCATTTCTTTACCTAATCTAGTATAAGCAAAAGACTTATTACGATGAGCATCAACAATTTCATTATAATCTTTCTTTATTTGAATTAATTCTTGTTTAATTATCTCGATAACTTTAACATCATCATCTGTAAGATCATAACTATATTTAATAATATCTAACTTTCTATAAAGCCCATTATTAATTTTCTCTAACTTATTAGCTTTAACTAATATTTTTCTAATATATTCTTCAAATATCTTTCTTGCTTGTCTTTCTTTATCAAAGTCATTATAAATATTATCAAAATATTCTAAAATAGTTTTTAATTCAAAAATTGAATCTTCAACATTTAAAACATTTAATCTAGCAAAAACATCTTGAATCTTCTTATCTGACTCTGTAATATTATAATCTAAATTTAAATAATCTAAATTATAACCTTCACCAGTCATTCTCTCACTAATAGCTTTAACATCTTTCATTTTATTAGGTATTAAATTCTTACCCATCAATATAATGGTAGGCGCTTCTTCTATAACTATACCTAAATTACCAATAAGATCATCTATTCCTTTTACTATTTTACCAACTTCTTCATATTGATTAGCTTCCATTGATACTTCAAAAGCCGCAAATAGTTTATCAACATTTTCAAATTGTAATTCTAAAGGAGCACAAACATCTTTATAATCATTTTTATTTTTATTATATTTTGTAATAATTTCTCTATACTTAGTTTTTAACTTCGT
The DNA here is from genome assembly GCA_963588075.1 of bacterium. Taxonomy (GTDB): domain Bacteria; phylum Bacillota_I; class Bacilli_A; order RF39; family UBA660; genus Coprovivens. The sequence goes on from CAVAGO010000041.1 coordinate 12,656, forward strand.
AATAGTTTCTCTATTTCTTTCTTCTGATAAAGTAATTTCTTTAATTTCATCAAGTAAGAAATTAGCTTTTGTTTTTACATAGAATATTTCTAATTCTGCTTTAGCAATTTTATCATTTAATTCATTGTATTTCTTTTCATTAAAACAATCTTCTATTTCAATTAATGCATCAGTAAGTTTTGGTACTTCAACATCTTTTATTTCTTTAAATCTTTTCTGCCAATCTTCAAAAGTTTCTTGCATCTTTTCATTATTAACTAATGCTTCTACTTTATTAAGTTCACTTAGAATAGATGAAGATATAATTAAATTTTTATCTCTTTCTAAAGCAATGATTTCATTTTGATATTTTTTCTTTTCTTTTTTATTTATTAGATTAAGAACTATAACTATGACTATTACACTGACAATATAATAAGTTATTCCTGCTAGTATATATGCAGTTTGGCTCATGATTATAACCTCCTATTCTAATATTACATAATAATAATATCACAAACTAGATTTAAAATATAGATTAAAGAGTAAAAATATTAAATAATTTTTTTATTCATTGTCAATCAAAATTTATTTATTTTTTTTACAAATATCCTCGTTTTTCTCCCATTTTATTTGACATTTCTAATATTTAATGTATAATTAATGTTGCGATGTATTTGGCAGCGCTACATTAAAGTTATAATGTGTTTATTACCTAAGGGTGTATTAGTATCTAAGGCTGCCTTAGAAAAAATACCTGAATAAACTCCCTATAATATTTAATTAGCAACCCTATATATCAAAAATATATAGAAAGGAGAAATACAAATGGCAAGATATACTGGTCCTGTTTACAAGAAATCTCGTCGTTTAGGATTCTCTCTACTTGAAAATGGTAAAGAATTAGCTAAACGTCCATACGCTCCTGGAGCTCATGGAAATGATAAGAGAAGAAAATCAAGTGAATATGGTGTTCAATTAGCTGAAAAACAAAAAATCAGATTAATGTATGGTTTAAATGAAAAACAATTCCATAAATTATTCGATAAAGCTGCTAAAATGGAAGGTAAAGCTGGTTTCAACTTACTTTGCTTACTAGAATCTAGATTAGATAACGTTGTTTATCGTTTAGGATTAGCTAAAACTAGAAGAGCAGCTCGTCAAGTTGTTAATCATGGACATATCACTGTAAACGGAGTTAAAGTTGATATTCCTTCATACCAAGTTAGAATCGGTGATGTTGTAGCTGTTAAAGAAAATTCTTTAGAACATGCTGCTATCAAAGAAGCTGTTGAAACTTGCGTAAGTCGTCCTGCATATGTTGAATTCGATAAAAACAAAATGTCTGGTAAAATGACAAGATTACCTGATAGAAGCGAACTTAATGCAGAAATCAATGAAACTCTTATCGTTGAGTACTACAACAGATAGTAAAAAAGAATCTACAATTAATTTTGCAGATTCTTTTTTTTATAAAAAACCTCATTATATGAGGTTTTTATTATCTATGAATTCTAAATTCCAAACTTTCATTTGATTGTTCACTAGAAATAGATTCATTTTGACCATATCTTTCAACTTCTTCGATTCGTTCAGTACGTTGTTTCAAACGATTTAACAAACTTCCAACATCTCGATAAGTTCTAGAATCGGTAATATTACCGTTATTTACATCAACATCATCATTTTTTGGCATCGGACTATTTGAATCTTTATCAACAAATATTATTCTTGAAGGACGCTGTTCTTCTGGTGTTGTTTCATTCCTTCTAGTTCTAAATTCGGTACGCTGCTTTAATAATTCTGACATTATTAAATCTGGACTAGTATATTGTTTTCTACCTCCAAAACCATCCTTTAAAAAATAGTTCATTTTTCTATTAAGTGTACGTTCACCCATTAAATAAAAAGCTACATCTATATACTTTATTTGATTATCAATTAAAACTGCATTCCAAGCATGTTCCATTGTCGTCATACCATCAACATATAAACAAGGTATTCCTAATTTATGAGCAACATCTTCAAAAGCTTTAGCATAAGTGCAACATACTCCCTCATTAAAGAAAAGTGCTGGATACTTATCATATTGAGATACTACTCCACCCAAATAAGAATATGTCTTAGGCATAGCCAAAGTAGTAGAACGTGGAGAAAATCCAATAAATACATATTTCATATTATCTGAAGTGAAATAATTATACAAAGCCAATATTTTATCATAATCTGTTTTTGCAACTTTATTGATTTCAGAAACTATAACTGCAACTCTTCTATTCCATTCAGTTTCATATATAGCATTTCCATTACTATTTTCATTTACTATTGTTAAATGTCCCACAAAATCACCTCATATCTCCTAAAATTATACTCTCCTTATTTGCATTCTTCAATAAGAAGAATCGTAGTAAACAAAAAGGTTTAAATTACTTTAAACCTTGACTTCCAAACTCTAAGTTGTCTTCTACATACTCTCTATGTTTCTTATAATAGTATTCAGCACTCCAGAATTTACCCTCTTCTTTATCATAATAAACACTTAGAAAAGGAAAATACTCTAATACTTTTAAAATATTCTCATTACTATAACCTTGTTCTAAAATAGCATTTACTTTTAGAGCATCTTCATCACTTAACATAGAGAACCAATTACAAAACATATTATAGAAATCTTCTTCATTTAATTGACCATATATCATATCTTGTTTATTGAACTTAGAAACTAATTCCATCATTCTCTTAGTTACTTGATATACACTTTCATTTCTCTTACATGAAACTTCAACAATTAATTCTTTTATTGTCTCTCCACTACAAGGATTTTCAAAAATATGTGCAGCACCACTTTCAATTAAAGCATCAGCTACTACTTTATTAGATTCATCTAAAGATTCATAATTAATAATTAAATTAGTTTTAAATACTTCAGTATCATCTGTTACACAATCATCATAACATCCACCTGTATCATTAGATATAGTTATAATATTCTTCTTAAATAAATCAATACAAGGAAATAAAAGTGGTAACTCAGCATAATAACAAACATCTCTAATACTTCTAATAGGAAAACCAGTTCCACATATTTGTTTAGCTAAAACATCTTTTATTTTAATAGTCATAATCTTAGCTTTATCTACTTTTAAAATAGCTTCAATTAATTCTTTCTTTAATGAAGGATACATAACAACTGCATTTCTTGAAGTATATTCTACTGGTAATGGAAAAAACTCTTCTCCTGCAAACTCTGCATTCATCTTTCCATTCTTATTAACAGTCGCCCAATGCTCCATTATTGAACTAGGCAAACTATTAATGTATTCAATAATTCCTAAACTAACTGGTTCAAGTAAATATCTATATCTAGTTTTTTCACCATCTTGATACTCAAAAGGACCAACTAACTTTTTAAATACATCATACTTTCCTTCACAAATACAAAATTTTAATCCATTGGCTCCCAAACTTCTTATTTCATCTTCATTATAGATTCCATTTTCTACATTTTCTATAATAGCAGTTATCTTATTAATTTCATAAGGATAAATTCCTAATACATCTTGATAAAATTCATATGTTCTAAGCATATAAAAACACCCCTTTTTTAGTAAGTAATATTCTACTTAACTATTAAAGAAGTGTCAAATTTTGCTATTCTTTAAAAGGAACTAATAAAACAGTACTACAATTATCTAAATTAATCTTCGTAATAATATCATTAGCTTCTTTTAAACTTAAATTACTATATATTTCATACATATTATCAGCAATATCTCCATGTGTAACTAATTGATCTGCCATATCTGAATTAACATATTCTATATCATCAAAATCATTAATTAATGAAGCGATATTACATCTAATTCTTCTTTTTAAATCATCTTCATTAAGTACTAATGTATTCATTTTTTCTTTAACTATTGGAATAACTTCATTAGGATATTTAGTTTCTATATTTATATCAATAGTAACTATATCATTAAATATTTCTCTATTAGCTCCAATTCCTACTACTAATTCTTTTTCCAATAAATCTTCTCTTAAGAAAGAAGTCGCTCCAAAATTATTTCTTAATATAATACTTAAATATATATTAAGTAATCTTTTATCATATGGGAATAAACTAGCTGGCATTTTATAACTGATTTTTACTTTAGGTATTTCAACATTAGCTTCTATTTCTTGATATTCCTCATTAACACCCATTGGTTCTTTTTCTTGTTTCTTTATTGGATTTAAATACTTAGGAAATTCCTTCTTCGCTTGATTTTCTTTTACTATACCCACAGCTACATCTGGATTAAAGTTACCAGTAATAATCAAAAACATATTTTCTGGATGATAGAATGTATCAAAAACACTTTGTAATTCTTTTACTGAAGTACCTTTTACATCTTCAACTTCTCCAGTTACTAAATTTCTTCTTTTATCTTTTTTATATAATGCTTTATTCATACCATAATATAACTTATGTCCTGGATTATTCTTACCCATTTTTACTTCTTCACAGATAATGCCTTTTTCTTTTTCGATTAATTCTTTCGTAAAATATGGAGTTTGTACATAATCAAGTAAATGATTTAAATTCTTTTCAAACTCTGTATAAGCAAATACTTCATAACAAGTAAAATCAAATGTTGTAAATGCATTTATTGAAGAACCTAACTTATCAAAATACTCATGTGCTGTACTTCCATCTGGTTCATTAAAGTTAACATGTTCTAAAAAATGAGCCACTCCATCATGTACCTTAGTATACTCACTATCGCCCTTACATTTAAACTCTGTATCAATAGATCCATACTTAACACTTAAAGTCATATAAAAGTTATTAACTTTTTCATTAACTAACATATAGATAGGAAGACCATTATCACATTTATCATAGTATATCTTTTCATCAATACCTTTTAATACTATCTCTTGCATTATTCTTCCTCCCCTTTTAGTAAATATATTGTATTTAGTTTAACTTTCTTCGCAACATTCATTATATCTTCTCTTGTAATAGTTTTAAATTCTTTGATTCTTTCTTCATACAAAGGTAAATTATCTAAATCATGGAATAAATAATTATTTACTATTCCACCTTGTGTATCTTCACTCATTTTTATTGAAGAAATAACTGTCTTTATTGCATTTTCTAATTCTTCATCAGTAAATTCGCCATTTTTCATTTCATCCATTGCTTTATTTACTAACTTAATACACAATTCTTTATCTTTTCCATCTATTCCTGAATAAATCATCAATAATCGATCATATTTCTGATACATTGAAGATACATTATAACATAAAGAATTTTCTTCTCTTAAATATCTATACAGCTTACTAGTTAATCCTCCACTACCAAGTATAATATTATATAAATGTATTACAAAATCAGTTTCTCTCTTATCAAGATTATCTAAGTTATAAATCATTACAAAAGAATCTTGTTCATACTTACCAGTTTCTTCAACATCAATATATTTCTTTCTTACATTATTATCAATATATAAGTTTTTATTATCTTTCTTAATTGTTTTATTAATAAACTTTTTCTTTATTATAGATACTACTTCTTCCATATCTAAATTACCTATAACATATATATCACATACATAATTAGATAATACATGATTATAAACATCCCATAAACTACTAGGAGTTATATTTTCTAAATCATCCATATATCCAACCATATAATAACTACTAGGACTATTTTCATCCATATTAGCTAAACTTCTTCTAAATGCATATTTAGTAGCATTTTCTTTTAATGCTTCAATATCACTTTTTATTCTATTTTTTATGATATTAAAACTTCTTAAATCGAATTCTTCATTATCTCCAACATTAGGATTTAATAACATTTCAAAAGGCATTCCTAATACATCATTTAAATACCCTTCTTCACAATATTTCGGATTTAAGAAATCTAATACAAAAGATAACATTACACTATTTCCTAATCTTGTTGAGAATCCTCTTAATGAAGCACTATATAGATTTTCTAGTTCTATTGCAACATCTCTTCTTTTGGGATATTTCTTACTTGAATGCATTAACATATCAACTAACATATTATTTTGTGTTATTTCTTCTTTAACTAGTTTATTTCTAAACATTATTTCCATTGAACAATTTTTAAACTTATCTGTTTTTATTGTATGAATTCTATATGAATTACAATCATATACTTTATATTTCATAAGTCACCTCACCATTATTATTATGTCTAATTATTAAAATTCTATGATATTAAATGACATCACTTCATTATTATACCATAATTTAAAAGAGGTCCATAAGAACCTCTATTTTAATC
>CAVAGO010000042.1:0-18130 GCA_963588075.1 bacterium
GTATGCATCATAAAGAAAAAGATTGTGGAGTTAAAAATGCTCTAGAAGATAAGATGATACTACAATCTAGATATAATAATTATTTATTATTTTTGGAGGAAGTAGAGAAATGAAAGTAGGAGTATCTTTTATAAGTAGTGATTATGATTTAGAAACTACAATTAAGAAAATAGATGAATCTAATGCAGATTATATCCATGTAGATATGATGGATGGAATATTTGTAGAAAATGCTAATTATACTGTACCTGAACTTAAAAAAATGTTTAAAAATTGTAATAAGAAATTAGATGTACATATGATGGCTTGTTCTCCTAATAAATATGTAAAAGAATTTGCAAAAATGGATAATGTTGAATACTTAACATTACATTATGAATCTCATAGAAGACCTATAGATGTTATTAATATGATTAGACATACTAATATGAAAGTTGGTTTAGCTATTAATCCAGAAACTAAAGTAAGTCATATAGTACCTTTACTTAATCATTTAGATCAAGTATTAGTAATGAGTGTTAAACCTGGTAAAGGTGGACAAAAGTTTATGGAAGATATTCTTTATAAGATAGAAACACTTAGAGATATAAGAGAAGAAAATGGATATCACTATGTAATTAATGTAGATGGTGGTATTAATGCTGATACTGTGAAGTTAGTTAAAGAAGCTGGAGCAGATATGGTAGTTAGTGGTTCTTATGTATGTAAGAGTGAAGATTATAATGAAAGAATAGAAAGTTTAAGATAAGTAGAGATACTTATCTTTTTGTATACCTTGGTAATAGTTGGAAATAATATAAATAATAGGTGAATATAATGAATAAATATTTAATATTATTTATATGTTTTATAGGAAGTTTACTATTAGTTACATATGAAGATAATAGTGAAGTAAGAGAGAGTTTTAATTACCAAGAGAGTGTTTATGTATTTAATGAAATAGATGTAGATACTAATATAGTAAGTAATCCTGATACGGGAGATATTAATATATATGTATATTTTGTTATAGCTTTTTATAGTTTGTTATTTATAATGATTACTGTCAAGAATTTGAAAAAAGTTAATAAATATGTAGATATTAAGAAATTTTAATTTGACTTATTTAATTTTATATAAGAAAATTAGAATGGATATGGTGAGTAGTATGAAACAATTATTATTAGTTATAGTTAGTTTTTTCTTTGTTAATAATGTATATGCTAGTAGTTTAGAATATACAGATACATCTGTTAGATATACTTTATCTGAAAGAATAGAAGAAGAGGAAGAAACTGAAGATAGTGGATTTGTACAATATTTTATTTTAATTGCTGTATTCTTAGGGGTTAGTGCTTTATTTTTAATATTAAAAGGTAATGATGATTAGATAAGATTATTCTTATCTTTTTTAGTGTCTAGTTTGTGACTTATGAATTAGATATATATGTGATATATGATATAATTAAAGTGAGGAGAATCGATTAAATGAATGTAGTTAATGTATTAGAAAGAATTGAAGAAAATGGTTTTGAAGCTTATATAGTAGGTGGTTATGTAAGAGATTATTTATTAGGAATAGAATCTGGTGATATTGATATATGTACTAATGCAAGAGTTAAAGAATTACTAGATATATTTAATGATATAAATGTTACTAGTAATGAATATGGTGCAGTTAAAATAGTTACAGATAAATTAAGATTAGATATTACTACTTATAGAAGAGATTTAAGATACAATGGAGATAGAAGAAAAGTAGAAATAGAATATGTAGATAATCTAATAGATGATATAAATAGAAGAGACTTTACAATGAATACTTTATGTATGAATAAAGATAAAAATATTATTGATATATTAGGTGGTCAACAGGATATAGAAAATAAAATAATAAGATGTGTTGGTAATATAGAAGATAGAATTAATGAAGATCCACTTAGAATGCTTAGAGCAGTTAGATTTGCTACTACATTAGGTTTTACAATAGAAGAAGAACTATATCGTAAATTAAAAGAATATGCGCATTTAATTGATCAATTATCAAGAGAAAGAATAAAAGAAGAATTAACTAAAATATTAGTAAGTAAAAATGCCATAATGGGTTTAAATATGTTAGAAGACTTAGGTTTCTTACCATATATAGGAATTAGTTATAATGATTCAATAGTACAAGTTAGTGATATATGTGGTATGTATAGTCAGTTAGAGATACTAAAAGAATTTCCTTTTTCAAAAGAAGAAAAAGAAAATATAAAAATAGTTAAAAATATCTTAACTTATGGTAATATAGATGATAATGTTGTATTTAGTTATGGACTTTATTTATCAATGGTTGCAGGAGATATATTAGGTATAGATAAAGATGTTATTGCTGATATTGAGAAGAATCTTGTTATTAGAAGATATAAAGATATTGAGATTAGTAGTGAAGAGATTTGTGAAATACTTAAGACTAAACCTGGTAAGGTGATAAGTGAAGTTTATGATGATTTAAAGAATGTTATATTAAATAGAGAGTTAGAGAATAGTAATAGTTCTATTAGAGAATATGTATTTAATAATAGGAGGAAGTGGTTGAATGAAGGAGCAATTGTACAAGGTATTAACTTCTAAGAAGTTAGTAGTTAGTGATTATTTAATTAAGGTTGCTTTGAATAATAATCTTTCGTTAACAGAGTTTTTAGTACTTGCTTATTATGATAATAGTTTTAGTAATACTTTTGAAGTTGATTTGATTAGTAGTACTTTGGGTATTGATGTTAATAGTGCAATGGAAGCTTTTAATAGTTTGATGATTAAGGGATTAGTTACTTTAGAGAGTGTTAAGGATATGGAGAATAGACTTAATGAGGTAGTTAGACTTGATGGTGTATATGCTTCGGTTATTGAGAATACTGAGGTGGAAACTAAGGAAGAAGTTAAGGAAGATATATTTAGGTTATTTGAGAAGGAATTGGGACGTACGATGTCACCAATGGAGTTAGAGTTAATTAATGGCTGGTTAGTTAGTGGAACATCAGAGGAAATGATTTTAGGGGCTCTTAGAGAGGCCGTTTATAATGGTGTGAATAATTTTAGGTATATAGATAAAATCATCTATGAATGGGAACGTAAAGGGTTTAAAACGATGGATGATGTTACTAATCATATGAGGAATAGAAGAGAAGAGAAATCTAAAGATAAAGTTATTACGAAGAAAGAACAAGAAATTGTAGATTTTGATTGGTTGAATAGTCAATGATAATAAGTGATTTTAATAGTAAGTTAGATAAGATGATTCCTGATGCTAGATGTGAATTAAATTATAATAGAGATTATGAGTTAGTTATAGCTACTGTATTATCAGCACAATGTACTGATAAGAGAGTAAATGAAGTTACTAAGGTATTATTTAGTAATTATGATATTTATGGATTAGCAAGTGCTGATAAGAAGGATATAGAAAGAATTATTAGAAGTTGTGGTTCATATACTAAGAAATCATCTTATATAATAGAGATAGCTAAATCTTTAGTAGAAAATTATAATGGAGTTGTTCCTAATGATCGTGATTATTTAGAAAAGTTACCTGGAGTAGGGAGAAAGACAGCAAATGTAGTATTATCTAATTTATTTGATGTACCATGTATTGCAGTTGATACTCATGTAGAAAGAGTTAGTAAAAGACTTAAAATAGCTCGTAAAAATGATTCGGTATTAACTGTTGAGAAGAAGTTAATGAAGATGATACCTAAGGAGTTATGGAGTAGAAGTCATCATCAATTAGTATTATTTGGAAGATATATTTGTAAGGCGAGAGGACCTGAATGTATGAATTGTGCTTTTTATGATGATTGTACTAGTAAAGACAAAAAGAAGTTGTAGACTTCTTTTTTTGTGCAAGTAAAAAAGGAATCTTTTGATTCCTTTTATTTTGTACAACCATTACCGGAAGTATTACATTTATATTCGCCACTACATACATATACGATAGCCAGTGTATTTGTAGTTTTATTTTTATATGTGGCATTAATACTTACGTTATAGGTGTTTGTCTGTTCTAAAGAAAATACTGATGGCGTATATTGAATTGTTGCATTTTTAGTAACATCTTGATTATCAGCTAGTACAGTAGGAGAGAATAAGGTTTTAGCAGTTGCTTTACCTTTGGTTCCGTTTATACAAATAGTACTAGGCGTTACTGGGCAACCTCCACGTTTCCAGGAGAATTTTCATTATCATCATTTCCATTGTCTGTTGAATTATCAGTACTTGGTAGTGATGGTATTGAACCTGAAGTGACGTCAGCAGTTAAAGTTATTCCGGAACTTGCATTTGTTTTAAAGATACTGTAAGTACTCTTGATGACGAATGTATATGTTCCTGGAGTTGTTGCGTTATATACATAATATGGATTGGCGGTGAATCCAAGTAGTTGGAGTCCGCTATCTGTTTGAAGATATACTTGATATCCGACAGTTCCAATATTTTTAGTATTATATTCTAATCGTTTGTTTAAATAAGTTGATGCAAATTGTCCATAGTTTTCACTGAAGTAGTTTTGTAGATATGATGTATTTATGGCATTTGGTGTACTTATTTCATCCCAGCTAAGATTGATTTGTGAATTACTTACCTCTACACTTCCATTTTTTGGGTTTTGTAATTGACTAAATCTATCCGATACCTCACTTGGCTCAGTCCCCTTCTTAAAAAGCTCAGTTGATATTAAATCGGATGGAGTATAATCCGATGGAAGTTGGGCTGGATATGTTTCTTTTTCATATTTAGAAGCGATTATTCCGCTTGGTTTTTTGAATGTTGAATTCTTTTTATAGATGTTGTTTGCTAGCTGTGCAGAGATTAGTTTTCTTTCTTTAGCAGCGGCTAGGGCAGTAGTATATTCAGATGATGTTAAGTAATCTGTACCATACCAGAATGAAATTACATAATCTGGTGAGTAAGTAATTACCCAGTTATCTTTTGAAGCACTATCAGGAACTCCTTTTTTACTATGTGTTGATGTACCTGTTTTAGAAGCTACTTCTGTACCACTTACATTTATGTTACCACCAACACCTTGTTTAGTAGCAGTTACTAACATGTCTGTTATCATATAAGCAGTTTCTTCACTCATTGCTTGAACTTTTTCATATTTGTGTTCATATGTTTCATCAGTTTCACGGAAGATTACTTTAGTATAAGAGTATGGTTCAATGTAGTAACCACCTCTAGCAAATGTTCCATAAGCACCGGCCATATCTTCAGGACTAACTTCTAGACCACCACCGATGGCATATGATTCATATAGATTACAATCTTTTGGATTACCAGATGAATCGTAAACACAGTAGTCGATTCCGACATTGTTAACAAATTCTGATATTTTAGTTTTACTTACTGCTTGGAAAGCTTGAACTGCTGGAATATTTCTTGATTGAGCTAGAGCTTGACGCATTGTCATAGCACCTTTATATGTTTTATCTGCATTTGTAAGTTCTTGACCATTTGAGTAAGTCATTTTGTTATCGTAGAATACAGTACCAGTGTTACCATTGTTGTATTCTAGATAAGGTCCATAAGCGAAGATTGGTTTTGCTGTTGAACCAGGTTGTGTTTTCATATCTGTTGCTCTATTGAAAGCTTTTTGAGTTGTTTGGTGACGACCACCATTAACAGCAGCGATAGAGCCATCTTTAACATCTGTTACGATAGCACCGATTTGAATGATATCTTTATTATCGGTTGCTTTGTAAGTTTTCCATTTATAATTTAATTCACCATTATTAAGTTTAACCATTACATCTTGGATATCTGGATCCATTGTTGTGTAAATCTCCATTGGTACGGCATATGGGTCCATTCCGAATTGTTCATATATGTCATCACAAACGATGTCGATGAATGATTGATATTTATTTAATTCAGCAGCTGTTGGTTCAACAATTAGTGATTCAACACTGATTGCTTTGGCATCATCTGCTTGTTCTTCTGTAATGTAGCCATGTCTTACCATTAAGTTTAAAACTATTGCACGACGTTGTTCTGCTAGTTCAGTACTAAAGAATGGATTGTATGATGATGGAGCGTTGAAAATACCTGCTAGAAGAGAAGCTTCTGCTAATGATAAGTCACGAACTGATTTACCAAAGTATTTTTGTGATGCTTGTTCAACACCATATGTCTGTTGTCCTAAGAATGGAGCATTAACATAGAATTCCATGATTTCTTCTTTAGTATAATTTTTTTCAATTAAGAAAATACTTATGTAGATATCGGTGAATTTACGAACGATACCTTCTATTCCACTTGCAGCGATTGTTCCATCGTCAGCTTTTGAGAATGTATTTTTGGCAACTTGCATGGTTAGAGTAGATGCACCACCGGCACCAGATTGACCAGCTACTTGACCTAAGGCAGCTTTGATGAAACGAACTACGTCGAATCCATTATGTTGGAAGTAACGTGAGTCTTCTGTTGCTACTATGGCATCTACGAGAACTTGAGGTAAGTCTTCGTAATATACTAGGTCTCTTTGTTCTGCTCCAACACGAGCAAACTCATTACCATTTTTATCGTAGAATATTGTTGCTTCTTTACTATACAATTTATCTGTTTCAAATGCTGGAGCAGATAGAACAATATATCCACCAAATGCTATAACACAAATCATAGCTGCTATACAAAGAAGCATTATGATTGATAAGATAGCATTTAATACTTTACCACTATTCTTTTTCTTCTTTTTAGGTTTATTTTGTTTAACTAAAGCAACTGGTTTATTAGTTGTTGTCTTAGCTTGAGTTGTTTTAGTTTTTGTCTCTTTCTTTTTAAATTCTAATAAAGGTTTTTTACTAGTATTATTAGTTTCCTTTTTCTTAGTTATAATTAATGCGTTAGATGGTGATGCCTTTTTATTAGAAGTTTCTTTTTTAATTTCCATTATTATTCTCCTTCAAAATATACTTCATCAACAATTTTTAGATAATCTAGTTGGGGTTGATAGCTTTCTTTTATTATGTGAGCTCTTTTTTCAATATATGAATAACTAATAGATTTTCTATCGTTATTATCAATATAGTCTATATAGTCTTCACCAGTAAGAAGATAATTTATATTATTCATTCTTATTATAAGAAAGACTATCCCACCATGATGAATGACATTTCTTATTTGTTTTGTTTGATGTTCATGGATATTGGATAGGGGAAAAGATGTTTTATTTAATGTTTCTTTAGCATCAAATTCAATATATTTTCCACGATATAGACCATTGTAATCTAAAGTTGATTGCTCTTTGAAATAAGCTTTTTCTATTACTTTCTTGTGATTTTTATAAGATACATCGACAACACCAATAGGAGTTGGTTTCTTATAAATTAATGCTTTATTCTGTCGCAAATAATATTCATTACTTATATTAAGTGCATTTTCTAAGTTCATTCCACGGTTGCTATGAGATACACTTAATTTTGTGTAAGCCTTCTTAATATTATTTGGATATTGCACAATTAATCACCTAATTAATTATACTATATATTATAGATAAAATATAGTTTATAAAATGTTATACTTTGTAATTTTACGTGAATTTTGCATATTATAAAAAGAAAATGTTTTTTCTATTTTTGTCTATTTTAATGAATCTTTATTATTTTTCTTGTAATATTTATATGAAAGGATGAATGAAGATGCGTGTAAGTTACTTTTTACAAGAAATGATAGAGATGATAAACGAGGTACAAATGGAGGTTTACTCTGAAGCTCGCAACCTTGACAATAAAGGCATATAGATATATAATTTATGTCATAAGAAGGGTGATTTGTTTATGTATAACGATAAAATAACGCTTACTCCACAAGAGATATTGGATAAGGAATTTAAAATTGATGCTAGAGGGTATAGACCTCAAGAAGTAGATAAGTTTTTAGATTTGGTTATCAATGACTATAATGAGTTTATCAATGAGATTAAGCGATTAAAAAAAGAAATTGCTTACGTAAATGATGAAAACACTAAATTGAAGAACGAACTTCGTAGAATAAAAGCTAATATTGAAGCTGCTGAGGGATCAGCTTCAAATAGTTCAGTTAGTAATGTAGACCTTCTTAGAAGACTAAGTCAACTTGAGAAAGTTGTCTATGGAAAAAATGAAGATTAGTAAGAAATAAAATTTAGTAGCAAATGCTACATACTTGTTATGTAGAGGAAAGTCCAAGCTCACACAGTCTGAGATGATTGTAGTGTTTGTGCTAAGGGAAAAAATAACCTTAGGTAGTACTTAGTGCTAACGGCTTCGAAATAATCCTACTGGGATTAAATTAGATATAAAAGTGCCAAAGAGACGAGTCTAGGAAGCAATTCCTAGAGTGGAACGTGGTAAACCCCGCAAGTGAGAAACCCAAATTTTGGTAGGGGAGTCTTTGCTAGGAATTGAACGATGCAAAGGACCTGTATAGGTAGATAAATATTTGCTGCCCTTTTAGGGTACAGAACGTGGCTTATTAAAAATTTTATTTTTTATTTAATACAAAAGAAAAGGAGTGAACAATCTTGAATGAAATTGGCGAGCTCTTGCGTACAACTCGTGAGGAATCAGGGGTAAGTTTAGAAGAGGCCAGTGGTGATTTAGAGATTAAGACGCTAATATTAGAAAATATTGAAGATGGAAACATCGGATGTTTTAAAGATATCTTTGTACTTAAAGATTATATTTACGATTATGCTAAATACTTAGGTTTAGAACCAGAAAAAATAATTGATGAATTTAATGAATATTTATTTGAATATACGTCAAAGATACCTCTTGAAGATATTGAAAAAGCAATGAAAGAACAACAAAAGGATGAGGTACTAGATAATAAAATAGTATCTCCATATACAACGTCAACGAAAAAAACTAATAATGTATTAGTTATTGCGTTACTTGCTCTTTTAGCCGTTTTAGTTGTACTGGTTGTGTTATGGTCAATTAACCAAATTACTGTTGATAATATGACAACAAATATGATTAGCTATGTTGATAGCAGTAGATAAGGTGTGTTTATGGAAAAAAATAAAAAGAAAAAAGGTATGAATTTACCTAATAAAATAACTTGTGTTAGACTTGTTATTTCTTTAATAGTATTAGTTATACTATGTTTACCTTGGAGTTCAATGAATGTTGAATTTCCTGTATACTCAGTATTAGGTGTAGAAAATATTAATTTAAAATACATAATATGTGGTATATTGTTTGCTATTGGATCTATTACAGATTTCTTAGATGGTTATATAGCTAGAAAAAATAATATAGTAACTGATTTTGGTAAAGTAATGGATGCTATTGCTGATAAAGTTTTAGTAAATGGTGTTTTAATTATTTTAGCTTATGATAAGATGTTACCTTTAATTGTTCCAGTTATTATAATTACTAGAGATATAGTAGTTGATTCTATTAAAATGGCTTCTGGTAGTAAAGGAAAAGTTGTTGCTGCTAGTTGGCCTGGAAAAATTAAAACTATTTGTATGATGATAGGAGTTACATTAGTATTCTTCTATAATATGCCTTTTGCCTTTATAGGTGGAGGAATTAGAATAGATTATCTATTTGTATTTGTAGCTACTGTTATGAGTATAGTATCTGCATGTCAATATTATTTAGTAAATAAAGATTTTATCTTCTCAGAAGTGTAGTCTTTTAAGAATTTCAATTAAAAATTAGTTGAAATTCTTTTTTTATGGAAAAAAATAGTGATAAAAACAAATGTTCGAAAAAGTGTTGACAACTATAATAAATATGTTATAAAATTAAGTTGTCATTAAAAAATGTGGGAGGACAAGAACAAAATGAAAACAGATAAAGAAAAAGATAAGGCATTAGAACAGGTATTGGCAGATATTGAAAAACAATTTGGTAAAGGGTCAGTAATGAGATTAGGTTCAGATGCTCATTTGAATATTGAAACAACTTCATCAGGTTCTATTACACTTGATATTGCATTAGGAGCTGGTGGATATCCAAAAGGTAGAATTATTGAAATTTATGGACCAGAATCTTCTGGTAAAACAACATTTGCGTTACATGCGATAGCTGAGATTCAAAAAGCTGGAGGTAGAGCGGCTTTTATTGATGCAGAACATGCTTTAGACCCTGTATATGCACAAAACTTAGGCGTTGATTTAGATCAATTATTATTATCACAACCTGATACTGGAGAACAAGCTTTAGATATTTGTGAAGCTTTAGTTAGAAGTGAAATAATTGATTTAGTAGTTATAGATTCAGTTGCAGCTTTAGTACCACAAGCAGAAATTGAAGGGGAAATGGGAGATGCTCATGTAGGTTTACAAGCAAGATTAATGAGTCAAGCTCTTAGAAAATTATCTGGTACATTAAATAAAACTAAAACAACAGCAATATTTATTAACCAATTAAGAGAAAAAGTTGGAGTTATGTTTGGTAATCCAGAAACTACTCCTGGTGGTAGAGCATTAAAGTTCTATTCTTCAATAAGATTAGAAGTTAGAAGAGCAGAACAAATTAAACAAGGAGATAAAGTAATTGGTAATAAAACTAATGTTAAAGTAGTTAAAAATAAAGTGGCTCCACCATTTAGAACAGCTTGTTTAGATATTATGTATGGTGAAGGTGTATCTAAAGAAGGAGAAATTGTTGATTTAGCTACTGAGATTGGTGCATTAGAAAAAAGTGGTGCTTGGTATTCATATAATGGTGAAAAAGTTGGTCAAGGTAAAGAGAATGTTAAAGCAATGCTTAAAGATAATCCTGATTTAAGAGATGAACTTGAATATAAAATACGTGAACATTATGATATAGTAGGTAATATGAAAAAACCTAAAGCTTCTAAGAAGACTACTGCTAAAGTAGATGATGATACTGTAGCTGATGTTGAAATCGACCCAGAAACAGGAGAAGTTATAGAATAGAAAGAAAAAGTTAAGCTTTTTCTTTTTTTTGTTTAGTTGTTGTGCTAGAATAACATACTGTCGAGGGATAGATATGGTTGAAAATAATATTGAAGAAATAAACAAAGTACAAGAAATAAAAAAATATTTATTAAAATCACTTAGTCATTTTGGTGGAGCTAAGTTTACATCAATGATGAAAGAATTGTCTAATGAAGAAAAAATTGAATTATTTAATGATAAGGAAGTACAAAAACAAGTATTTAAGATTACTGATTATGAAGCTTTAGCTTCGGTTTTTAGGTCAGTCCCAGCAGAAGTACAAGAAATATTTTGGTTTAATATACCTACACAAAAAGTATTACTAGGATTAGGTACTTGTAGTGATCAAGAATTAAGAGAATTGATTAAATTAAAGAAATTCTTTAGTTTTCAAGAACTAAGTAAAAAAGATAAAAAAGGGAAGTTCTATTATAATAGTACAAAGTTAAGAGCTTTAGAAGTATTAATTCGTTATATAAAATCTCCTAGAATAAAAGAAGATTTAAATCATAATGAATATTATCAAATGATATTGTTAGCTAGTAAGAAAGTTCCTGATACTTTATTTAATTTTGTAGATATAGAAACTTTATTTGATGAAACTACAAAAAGAGATTTTTATACTATGGTAGATAGAAAATCTAAATGTGATTGGGTTTGTCAGATTAATAATATATGTCCTAAATTATTATTACCTAATGATGTTAATAGTTTGTTTACACCAACTACAACATTTAGAACTTATTTTTATGGTGATGATAAGAAAACTTTAGCTGCAATGTTACATGCTAAAATATATGGTTTAAGTAGTAGAGGTAAGAAACTTGAGATAGATGTTGATGGTTTAAGAAAACTTAGTTTAGAAGAAATTAATGTATTAAAAGAAGATAGAAATGGTGTAGTTAATCACGAAGTAGTTAATCAATTATTAGGTGAAGTAGTTGAGAATTCTATAAAAGATGGAACAATATTTAGTAAGAGGTATTTAACTACTGATAATTTAAATGTTCCAGTACAAAGAGCGATGTTTAAGATTGTTATTGAGAAAGCAATAGGTAATCCACAATATGAAGAATCAATACTTGAATATTTATATAGTATATTATTTATTGAAGAATATAATGAGTTAGAAAAGCAAGCTTTAATGATGTCTTTAAAGAAGTCGTTACTTTATGCTGATGAAGATACTGTAGCTGATTTATTTAGTAATTCTAATGATATAAAGAGTGTTTTCTTTTTAAGATTTAATTTAACAGCTCGAAATATGGATTATTTACATGGTATGACAGTTTCACAATTAATGAGATTAAATGTTAAACATATTAATAAGATAGTTCAATATATTATATGATCCTGAAGTAGATGAGTTATCAGATTCATATTCTAAAGCAATAAAAATGTATTTAGTATTTGGATTAGAAAAGACAGTTGAACTATTAAGTGGGAAGTATCCGGTTTATAGATCATTTATGGATAACGTAAGTAAGTTAGATGTATCTAAAGTAGAAATGAGAGCTGAAGGTAAGAAGTATTTACCAGTTATTCATGAAGAATTTAATAGATTTATGTTTGTAGCGAATAATATAGATGCTTTATTTGAAGAAGATAATGCAATATCTTCAAGTTGGTATTATTTATATAATAATTTTGAGAGTGTTAAAGAATTATGTCATGGACATGTTACTTTAGGTCAAGCAGAAATAATTTTAAAAGAACAAGTTAATACTGTTAGATATGATTTAGAACCTGATTGTTATAGATTAGAAAAAGTATTATATGAAGCGGGATTAGGTAATAAGAGTCATGTAAATAATGAAGAAATATATGATGAAATGTCTAATATTCATAGAAAACAAGTAAGAAGAGTAGAATCAACTATTCCATATGTTAAAGGTACTTTAGCTAATGGGTGGGGTTATGAAGTAATGAGACATGAATCACCTATTGCATATGTTTTAGGTTATAGAGCTAATTGTTGTATTAGAACTAAAGATATAGCACATAATCATTTATTACATGCGTTATTATCTGAATACGGAAGGATTTTACTTGTTTATAAACCAGATGGTTCGATAGCTTCTTTCTCTCCTTTGAAGAGAAATGGTGAATTAATAATTGCAAATAGTATTGAAACAATATCTAAAAAAGAAGAAGATTCACAAGCTATAATTGATGCTTTTGATGCTGGTATGAGAGATATATGTCGTGTGAGTAAAGAAACTGAAGAGAAAGGTTATTTGAAAGTAGCGACTATTGGACAAAATTCAATGAGAAAACCAAAAGGTGAAGCTTGGCCATTTACAATACCAACACCAACTATTTACGAAAAAGATGATCCAGTATATAAAGATACTGATATATATCATAGAAGTTTGCATATTTTCTATAAGGATGAGAAAGCTAACTTACATAGACTTAAATATGGTGAAGTTAAACAAAAATATTTGGACCCAAGAAAAAGTATAATGGCTTGTACTTATGATAGAGAGAATGTTTTATTACAACGTAAGGCGTTAAGAGTAATTGATAGTATTAGATATACTAAGTGGTTAGATGCAGGTAATAGTAAGGAATCTTTTGAAAAAACTAGATTAGGTTATTATAGTGCAATTTTCTTTAATGATGATTGGTATATCATTGTTGATTATTATGGAATACATAGTGAATGTGTAGAAGATGATCCGCGAGCTAGAAAAGAAATGGAAGCAACAATAGCAGTTATAAATGATTATGCTAAAGATAAAACAGCTATTAGGCAGTTAGTGCTTTCATATAATGAGAAAAAGGTTAAATAATGAACCTTTTTTCTTTTTCCTTGAAAAAGTCCATAATTTTTTTTATAATAGGTTTATAGATGATTAGATTGTTATAATTTTTCTATAAAATAGATTTTGGAGGTACGGAATGGACAAGATTTTAATGGCCATTTTAGCACTTCTTGTGGGGATCGTTTTAGGTGTTATTATAATTCTAGTTGTTAATTATTTCCGTGGAAAAAGTAACGAAAATAAGGCGACAAAAATAATTGATCAAGCAAAAAAGGATGCTGAAAAGCAAAAAAGAGATGCACTTCTTGAAATAAAAGAGGAGTCTTATCGTTTAAAAAAAGAAACTGAAAAAGAAATTAAAGAAAAGAAATCTGAACTTAAAGATTCTGAGGACAGATTATTACAACGTGAGAAAAATTTAGATAAGAGAGAAGAACTTTTAAATAATAGAGATGCAATGTTAGATCAAAAAGATAATAATTTACTTAATAAACAAAAAGATTTACAAGAAAAAGAAGCTAAAATTGACGAATTAATGAAAAATGAAATGGAACAATTAGAAGCGATTGCTAAATTTTCCAAAGAAAAAGCTCATGATATGATCATGAAAAGAGTAGAAGAAGCTATGGCATTAGAAATAGCTGACTACATAAAAGAACAAGAAGCTGAAGCTAAATTAAAAGCTAATGAAGCTGCTAAACAGTTAATAGTTGGTAGCATGCAAAGATATGCTAATGATGTAACTAATGAACAAACTGTTAGTACAATTACTTTACCTAGTGATGAAATGAAAGGTAGATTAATTGGTAGAGAAGGAAGAAATATTAGAACTATTGAATCAGTTACTGGTGTTGACTTAATAATTGATGATACTCCAGAAGCAATAGTAATATCTAGTTTTGATCCTTTAAGAAGAGAAATAGCTAAGATTACTATCGAAACTTTAATTAAAGATGGAAGAATTCATCCAGCAAGAATTGAAGAAGTTTATGATAAAGTATCTAAAGATATGAGTGAAAAAATTACTGAAATTGGTAATGAAGCTTGTTATGAATTAGGACTTACAAAAGTTGATCCTAAGTTAGTAAATTTAATTGGTAAATTAAACTTTAGAACTAGTTATGGTCAAAATGCATTACAACATTCAAAAGAAGTTGGACATTTATGTGGACTTATGGCTGCTGAGTTAGGTGAAAATGTAACATTAGCTAAGAGAGCTGGTTTATTACATGATATTGGTAAAGCTATTGACTTTGAAGTTGATGGTAGCCATGTTGAACTAGGTGAAGAAATAGCTAAGAAATATCATGAAGATGCTGTTGTAATTAATGCAATTAAATCACATCATGGTGATACTGAAGCAACAAGTGTTATTTCTACTTTAGTACAAATAGCTGATACATTATCTGCTGCAAGACCTGGAGCTAGAAATGATTCACTAGAAAATTACATTAAGAGATTAGAACAACTTGAAGAAATTGGAAATAGTTTTGAAGGTGTTGAAAAAACATTTGCAATGCAAGCTGGTAGAGAAGTCAGAGTTATGGTTAAACCAGATGAAATTGATGATACTCAAAGTTACAAGATTGCACGTGAAATGAAAGAAAAAATCGAAAACGAAATGCAATATCCTGGAACTATTAAAATTACAGTTATTCGTGAAACAAGAGCACAAGAAGAAGCTAAATAGCTTCTTTTTTTGTTCCTTGATTATAACATTTTATGATGTTATAATTGTATTAGTATAGAATAGCGGTGATTGTAGATGAAGTATAATCTGAAGAAAAAGAATTTAGTTATATTTGTTTTATTTGTCTTATTAACAGGAGTAGTATTATTTGAAGTAGCTACTAATAAATTAAATAGTGTAGATAATATTGTTAATAAATTAAGTACTAACGTATCAATTGGTGTAGGAGATGAATATGCTGATTGGGAATATGGAGAATGGGATGTATCAACATCTTTTACTGATTCAGGATCTGGTGTTACTATATCTGAAGATGGAGCAAAAGCAACACTAACTAGTAGTAATGAAGATTTGAGTAATTCTTCAGTAGAAATCACTGTTAGTTCAAAATATAATGCTAATTCATTTGATGATTACTATTATCAATTGGATTTAGCTTATCAATTTCCATTAACTATTTTTGAAACATCTGCTCAAGATGGCTATTATTATGATAGCGATTCTAATAAGATAATAGTTACTGATGTTAATGGAAACCAAATTGGATATATTGCTTTAGGCGATATTGTATTCTGTGATGTAGATGATTATGACTGTTGGGATAATTTTGTACCTTTTTTAGCTGAGATATATGATGGAAACTTAATTGTTTACAATGGTGATGATATTGATAATACTCAAGATTATGCTGCTGATTTTACTTTAGAATATTCGTTATTACCTAGTGTAATTACTTCTGATACACAAAAAGAAATAATACCTATAATGACTTTTGTTTATGATAAAGAAGTTGAATTAGCTAATTTAGTAACTGAATATACTCTTGTAGAAGAAACATTAAGTTTAGATGGTTTATCCAGTGAAGAACAAGTGGTTTATACTAGTTGGAATAGTGATTGGGGTACTGAACAAAGTGGATATGATTACTACATAGAATATGGAGTTACAGGGCAGGTTGAATATTCACAAGATTATTACTTAGTTTATTTAGCAGATACTAATGGTTCGTTACTTGCTTATAGTTCTGATGGTTCAACTTATGTTGAAACGACTTCTGATGATTTTAATTATGATAATTCTTGTCTGCAATATACTTCTGGAGCTATTAATGTAGAATGTTCTATTGTAGTTGGTTATGATTTGGGAAATACTGCTTCTTATACATCGAACTTTAATTTATATATAACATTAACGGATATGAATAGTGCTGTGTCTGCGGAATTTGATTGGACTAAATTGTTAGAAAAAGAAGTACAAGAAACTGTTGATTATCCTTCTGGAACAAATAAGAATATTACACAAACTTTATTATCAGATGATGATGGTGTAGGAGCTTTAAATAAATTAAGAACAGGTAAAAGTGTTGATTTGTCTTGGAAAGTTGAACCTACTGCAGCTAGTATTAATAGTACTGGTTCTAGTACTGTAAAAGCATTTAACTTATGGAATTTAACTAAAGAAGGAACAACTCTTTATACAATAGATTTAGAAACTGTTGGTGGATATATTGATAGTTCTTATAATTCAGTAGTTGATCCATTAACTTTGACTAGTGATGAATATACATATAAATCTTTCTATTTATTAGATGAAATTGAATATGATTATGTTTTAAATAGTGAAGGAAATGCTTATGTGTTATCTGAAAGTGAAGAATTAACTAATACTGGTATATTTGTTTATGCAAAAATTGATGATGGTGAATATGAATTACTTGGTTCAATTAGTAAAGTAAATGGTGGAGGAATAGTTTATACTGCATCAGATAGTAGAACTACTACAAATACTGCTGTTACTGAAAGTAATCCTGTTGTATTACCAGATAATGTTACTGATTTGAAATTAACTTATGTAGGTACTAAAGCAGCTGTTTATTTTGGAATGGGAGTTAATGCGGAATTAAAATCTTCTGATAACTTAGTTGCTGAATTAAATGGTTTAGTGATAAATGGTAGTGATGTAGTATTAAAGAATGAAGCGCAACTTAGTGTAGATTCAACTGTTGCTAATACTAAATTAACAGGTACATATTTAACATCTGCTTATGAAGCAAGTACTTATTATGGAAGTGATTCAGTAGTTAATGATACTTATACTGATAGTGATGGATTAAAATACGATTCAATTACTTATACAGATTATGTTTATGAACAAGTAGAATTTTCTAATGGTGGAGCTAGTAGTGAAGCTGCTTCATATTTTACAGAACAAAAAGATGTTGTAATTTATGAGTTGTTACCTATTGGAGCAGAATTAGATGGAAATGTAAAAGTTACTACTTATGGTAATGAAATAAATTGCACAGCTACTATTTCAGAAACAGAAAACTATGATGGAACTGGTCGTACTTTATTGAAAATAGAAGTAACTGGACCAACTTCTAATATATATGAAGGAACTACATATTTAAAATCTGGTTATAATATTTCGTTCAATGTATTATATAGTTATATAGCTAACCAAAGTTATGGTAATGAACTAAGTAAAGATATGGCTTATTATAGTAATGGAGTATTAACTGGAGGATATATAAATGCTAGTGAAGCTAGTAGTTCTGCATTTAGTAGTAGTTCAGTACAAAGTACAATGAATAAATTAAATACAAGTAATACTATAAAAAATTCTGTTTATATGACAGAAAGTACTACGGTAAATAAAGTTACTGTTACAGTTGGTACTTATGTAAAAGAAGTTAGAAATGATATTGATACTTCTTATGCAAGTAGTACTAGTGTTATGGAAAGTGAAAACTATAAATAT
>CAVAGO010000043.1:0-16506 GCA_963588075.1 bacterium
ATAAACCCTTATAGGGTTAATTAAAAACCACTAGTTGAACTAGTGGATTTTTATTTGGTTTGTTTTATTAAGCAGCCATTGGCATGTCATCGTTAGTTTCTTCAACTGCTTCAACAGCTTCAGCAGCTTCAGTAACTTCGATAGCACCAACAGGACAAGCTTCAGCAGCTTCTTTTACTGAATCAGTTACTTCTTGAGAAATAGCAACTGAAACGCCACCATCAAAATCAAAATGTTCTGGATCCATTGCTACGCAAGCTCCACAACCAATACATGTTTCATTAACTTTTATCATAATAATTCCTCCTCTTAAAATAATAACAACTAGAATAAAAAAATGCAATAAAACATTTTAAAAATAAAGATAATTATGTTATCATTATAATGATAAGGAGTGTCGTAAAATGGAATCAAGACAATCAAGAATGCAAAAATACTATGATAACAATAGAGATGTTGATACAACTGAGGAAACTACAACATCATCAAGATCACAAAAAAATCAAAGACTTTATAAGGAAGTTAGTAATTTAGATTTAAAAGAATTCGATTTAAATAGTAATGTTTCTGTTATTGGTGAAAATACTGATAATATAAGTCTTGATGAAATAAAAGATATTCTAAGTGAAAAATATAAAGAAAATCCTCGTCGTAAGAGTTTTGGAGATACTGAAGAGATAGATTTACCCAAAATAAATTTAGATGAAACTAGAGAATATGATATAAATGCTATTTTAGAAAAAGCTAAAGATGGTAAAGAAAGTAACTATGAAGAAGATAGACTTAAGAAAGTACGTAGTACACAATATGATATTCTAAAGACTTTAGATATTATGAATAATGAAGAAGAAGTAGAAGAAGAATCTTTAGATTTTGGAGAGAAACCTACTGATAGAAGACCTGCTCCAAATAAAGAGAAAGAAGAAGCTAAACTTCATGATTTAATAGATACTATTACTGCTAAAGAACTTATCGAAAATGAAGGTAGTTTAGAAGTAACTGGTGAGATGGATCCTCTTGATATATTAAGTGATTTAAGAGGGGAAGATGAAAATACTAAAGTGATGGGAGCTCTAGTTCAAGAGTTAATAGAAGAATCTAAGAAAGAGAATGAACTAGCTTTAACTCATTCTATTCCTGTTATAAAAGATGAAGATGAGGAAGAAGATAATAGTGATGAAGATACTTTAGGTATTGAAAAAGAAAAATTAGTAAGTAATAATACTGAAGAATTACCTCCATTAGATGAAGATGAACAAGCTATTACATTAGATGAATTAGATAAAGGTTTAAAAGAAGAAAAGAAAAAAGTAAAAGAAGAGAAAAAAGAAAAAATAGAAGATTCATTTATTGGTAGTACAACAGTATTTAAACAAGAAGATTTTGATGATTTTGATGACTTAAAAGATGATGGAATTGGTAAAGTAATAATTAGAATTTTAATTATTTTAATAGTAATTGCATTTATAGCTGGTTGTATAGTATTAGCTAATCACTTTTTAGATTTAGGACTATTTTAATATAGTCCTTTTTAATTTCATATAATTAAGTATGAAATTAAAAAAAAGAAAGAAAAATAAAGTTACTACTATTATAATTATGATTGTTTGTTGTACCTGGATGAATATTAAATATATAGGAAATAGATTGTTGCCACATGTAGAAAATATTGTTGAAAAAAATGTTAATAGAGGTATTTATAATTATGTATTTAATATATTTGATAAAGATACTTTAGAAAATGAAGAATTACTAGATATTATTACGTTAAATATGAATAATGAAGGTGAAGTAATATCAGTTGATTATAAGTTTAATATTGCGTATAAGTATTTAAGTGATGGAATGGATACCTTGTATAATAATATTTCTAATATGAAAATAGATACTGATTATGATAAGACAGAAGATGGTATATACTTTGTACCAATTGGATTAACTCAAAATAATATGTTACTTGATTATTTAGGTTTTAAAATACCTTGTAAAATAAATTATTTAAGTGATATAGATATGGGATTTAAAACAAAAGTAACTGATTATGGATTGAATAATATACTTATAGAATTGTTTTTGGTAATTAATATAAAGAATGATTTAATGAGTCCGAGTAGTTTTCATGAGTTTGGTAATAGTTATGAAATGATAATAGCATCTAAAATAGTAATGGGGAGAATATCGCCTTATTATGGAGGTACTATTGAAAAATCTACTGCAATTGTATCTAGTTAATTTATGTAAATTGTGGTACTATTTATATAGTAGGTGATTATATGACTGAAAGTACTGTTTTTATAAATGAAGGTTTAAATGAGGCTTTTAATTTATACAATAATTCTAAAGATAAAGAAGAATCTTTAGACTATAATAATTTTATGTGTTGTATTATAAGAATGCTTAATTTAATATATGGAGAAGATATTAATAAATC
The DNA here is from genome assembly GCA_963588075.1 of bacterium. GTDB lineage: Bacteria > Bacillota_I > Bacilli_A > RF39 > UBA660 > Coprovivens. The sequence continues at coordinate 2,432 of CAVAGO010000043.1, forward strand.
TTATGAAACTAAAGATGTTAATTTATTTGAAAAAGAAGTATTAAAATATGGATATAGTAAGAAAGAATTTAATAACTTTAAATTATGTATTGATAAATTCTATAGTGTTGATAAAAAGACTGAAAGTAAAGCTATAAAAAAGAAAAATAAGTATTTTAATTTAGTTCAAAAATATTTGATTGATATGTTAGTTCAAAAAAATAGTAAAGAAGCTGTTGATAAGCAGATTATGGAAGATTTTAGTAATTTGTTGTTTACAGCGAATAGTAAGACTTTTTATCAAAAAAGTTATGCTGTTTTAGTAGCGTATAATCCTTATGAGATTTATGAATATGCAAAGAAAAACAATATAGTGGGTGATGGTAATGAAAAAGACAATAACAATTAATGAAGTTGAATACGAAGTAATAAAAGATGTTAATGAAGCTATAGATAAAGAAATTTTAGCAGAAAAAATTACTGATTATTTTGATAATTTTGATTATATAGTTGGTGATTGGGCTTATGGAAAATTAAGATTAAAAGGTTTTTACGATTCAAAAAGTAAAAATTGTAAGAAAATAAACGATATTGCAGGGTTAGATTATTATATTGAAAATAATTGTGCATATGGTTGTAAATGGTTTCAGTTAAAAAGAATAAAATAAGTTATTGAAAACGTATTCTTATTTTGCTATAATAAATTATAAGAATAGAATAGAGAGGGATTGCAATGCCAGATAAGATCTCAATTTTGAAGGAATCTGGAGAAACAATTAGTTCAAATGTTGTTTCTGTTTTCATGATTCCTGATACAGAGAAAAAGTACATTATTACAACTGAAAATGCTGTGGATCCTCATGGACTCACTGTTTTGCATGTAAGTGAAATGGTTGATGGTAATTTACAAAAGATTGCAACTGATGAAGAATGGTCTTCAATAAAGACTATTATGCGTGCGATGATTTCTGGTAATGTAAGTTCTTATCAATATTTGCCAACTGTCGAAAGTATTAAAGCAAGTGGTCAGTATTCAAGAGATATTTCAGTTAGTGCATCTGCATCTAAACAGATGATTGATAACTATGTTGCCGGTGATAAAAGTAATGTGGTAGTATCTCAACAAGTACCAAATCCACAAATGGGTATGAATCCAGTTAATCCAGCAGTACAAAATGTACCGCCAGCTGCGATATTCCCAACTAACGGAGCTCCTGCGATGAATGCTGATGATGAATTGATACCAGGTATAGCAGAGGTTGATGCTACTCCAGTAGATCCTTCTGTATTACAAAATGGTATGATGGCAAATAACAATGTTGCACCAACTAATGTTGGTGGTGTACAGCCAATGGATAATAATCCAGTTCCACCTATGGGTGAACCTGCTGTACCAAACATGATGAATCCTAGTCCGTTGATTACTCCAATTAATCCGGTTAATCCCGTTTCAAATCCAATGATGCAACAACCTGCACCAACTCAACCTGGAATGATGACACCGGTTGGAGGTTTAGATAATACACAAATCCCAGGAGTTGTGCCACCAGTGGTATCTCCTGTGGTTCCTGATAATAATTTGAATAATGGAATGAGTAATGAAGTACAAGTACCAAATATTCCTGGTATGCCACCATTAACAGATAATGTTAATACAATGACTGCTTCAAATATTCAAGTTAATAATGGTATATTGAATCCAACACCAGTTTCTGTTACACCAGAACCTGAAATTAAGATTCCTGATGTTCCTTTAACACCAGAAACTCCACTTAATCCAAGTGTTCAAGTACTACAACCTTCTGTTACAGTACCTACTGCACAAATTGCTCAAGAAGCACAAGCTAGTGTACCTGCTCCAGAAGTTAAAATTGATACTAATGCTACTCCAAGTTTTGCGCCAGATGCAAGCTTAGATGAAGTGGTAATGGCTGCTCAAGAAATGTTTATGGAGGGTGTAAAAAATCTTGTTCAAACAATTCAAGAAAAAGTATATAGAGATTTATATGCTAGAGAAGCTCAAGTAAAAGAAAAAGAAAACTTGTTAGAACAACGTGAAAAGATGTTGAATGATCAAATGATGGCGATGATGTCTAATTTTGCAGTAATGCAAGGTAAACCATTTACTCCATCTGTTGCTCAACCAACAGTTGTTGAAGCAAGCAATGATGTAAAATAAAACTTCAGTAATTTACTGAAGTTTTTTTCATATGTTTTAATATGATAGATATATTAAAAGAATATTATGGTATTGAAATAAAAGAGTACAAGGAATACAATGATGGAATTCTTTTCTTTGTTAATGATACGAATTATTATTTAATAAAAACTTTTTTTGATAAAACTTATGTAGATAAGTGTTATGAGTTTTATCTTGTTTTGAAGGCTCGAAAAATTAAAATTCATGATTTTGTATTTAATAAAAATCATGTATTGTTATCAGATGAGTATGTTTTACTTAAATTAAATGATTTTATTGAACAAGTTACTTTTAATGATGTTTATTTGTTTTCTAATATAGTTGTTAATGAATATAAAGATTATATTGATATGTTAAGTTTTTGGTATAAGAAAATAGATTATTTAGAAAAACAAGTCACAGAACTATCTAAAAATAGACTTGTGAATTATAGTTTTGATTATTTTGTAGGAATTAGTGAACAATTATTACTATATTATAAAAATAATTATATTAAACAATCTGATAATATTTATTTAGCTCATAGAGCATTAAATTCTTTAGATAGTATAGATTTTTATAATCCTTTAAATATAATAGGAGGAGATAAATACAAAGACGTTATTTCTTATATAAGATTGAAGAGTGACTGGGATTTATTTTTAGAATTGTTAGATAAAGTTAATAGTAATGATAAAATTTATATTTTTGTGAGAATGTGTTTTCCATTTAGATATTTTGATTTGGTAAGTGATATTGTTTTAGAAGGTAAAAGTGATGAAGAATTAGCTATTTTACTTAGTAAGATCAATGAGTATGAAGATTATTTAAGGGAAGTGGAGAAAGTTTCGGGAATTCATTTATTTTCTTGGATAAAAAAAGAGTAATTAAACTGTTACGTTTATTACTCCTTCAATTTCAGGTATATCAGCTTTTAATGTTTCGTATAAGCCGTTTTTAATTGTATCATCAGAAAACATACAAGCAGCACATGCTCCAGTAAGTTTCACATAAACTATTTTATCTTTGTATTCAACGAATTCAACATCGCCACCATCCATATTTAGGTATGGTCTTAAAGTATTTAATATTTCTTTTATTTGAGTTGTTATATCTTGTTTAGGAGTTTCTTTTTCCATAATTAATCACCGTATTTAATTATATCTTATAAATTATTTTGTGTAAATAATTTGTTGTGGTATAATTATTTCTGAGGTGCAATAATGTCAAAGTATAAAATTGGCGATACTGTTAAAGGAAAAGTTACTGGTATTGAAAAATATGGTATATTTCTTTTAATAGATAACGATTATACTGGATTGATTCATATTTCTGAAATATCTGAGAAATTTGTAAGAAATGTTTTTGATTATGTTCAATTAAACGAAGAGATAATTTCAAAGGTTATAGAAGTAGACGAAGATAATAAAAGATTAAAATTAACTATTAAAAATCTTGATTACAGGATAGAAGAAAATAAGGAGAAAGATGATAAAAATGGATTTTTTCTATTAAAGAGTAAACTTCCTGAATGGATATCCGAGTATAAAAGTAAAATAGAGAAGTAATTCTCTTTTTTTATATGTAAAAAATGGTATAAAAAAAACAGAACTGAGTTCTGTTAATTTTTAAATGGTGCCCAAGGCCGGACTTGAACCGGCACGAGGGTTAAATCTCGCAGGATTTTAAGTCCTGTGCGTCTACCTGTTCCGCCACTTGGGCAACACCGTGCGTCTTTTCATAAGACTTCTTGAGTATATCGCATTTTTTTTGCTTTTGCAAGTATTTTTTGAAAAAAAGTTAAAAAGTTATTAAATTTATATATAAAGTAACGGAAAAGTAATTAAAAAAATGCAAAAATGAAAAAAAGTATTAATTTTTGTTGACATGTTAAAAATTATTGTGCTATAATCAACTTGTCGCTGGAGAAAAGCAGTGATGTTGGAGGAATACCCAAGTCTGGTTGAAGGGACCGGTCTTGAAAACCGGAAGGTCGTGTGAGCGGCGCAGGGGTTCGAATCCCTTTTCCTCCGCCACTTAAAATTTTATTTATCGCGGGATGGAGCAGTCTGGTAGCTCGCCGGGCTCATAACCCGGAGGTCGTTGGTTCAAATCCAGCTCCCGCAACCAAATTAATGGTCCGTTAGTCTAGAGGCCTATGACGTCTGCCTGTCACGCAGAAGATCACGGGTTCGAATCCCGTACGGACCGCCATTTTTTTGGCTCCATAGCTCAGTCGGTAGAGCAGAGGACTGAAAATCCTTGTGTCGCTGGTTCAATTCCCGCTGGAGCCACCATTGAAAAATAACTCGAATCTCTAGTTCGAGTTTTTCTTTTGCTTAAAAATAATCTTTATGGTATAGTATGTTTACTAATTTATAGGGGATTTTTTATGGAAGCTATTATAAAAAGAATTGAATTAAAGAAAATATTAAATAGATATTATTTTGTTTTAGAAATACAGGATATAAATGGGAATGTATATATAGTAGATAAACCTTTTTGTAGTGACTTGATAAATTTTAGAAGACAAGTATTTGGAATTATGGCAGCTTGTAATCAGTTTGATTTATTAAGATTAACTACTAATAATCCTGAATATAAAGATGTTGTAGGTTATTATTCTAATGGATTACAAATATTGGAAAATGATCAAAATAAGTGGTTTTCTTATGATAAGAGGACAGGTAAGTATTTTTGCGATGATGCTAAAGAAGATGTAAGAAAACTATTTAAAACTATTGTTGATAATAATTTGGGAGATGTATCTGTTAATAAAGGTGAAATTCAATCAATAGAATCAACTAGTGGAGTATTTCAAATATTCTTTAATAGTAATGGTTTAGGTACTTTTATGAATACAGGACAGATATATTATGGCTTTGGTTATCCGATTGGTATAGGTTCTGATGATAATAAAGAAAGTGTTAAAATAGCTGCAACAGCATTTCAATCTTTTATAATTTCTTTGATGAAGTTTTATAACGTAACTGACTTATTGTGTTTAGGTGGTAAGATTGAACAATATCCGATTGTGGAGATAGAACTTGATAAAAATAATAAGATATCTCAGATTAGTAGTCCTGTTACGGGAATGGGATTAAAAGTAAATGATAGATTTGAAATTGTTAATAATTTTGAAAACAATGAAAAAAAGGTACTTGGATAGTACTTTTTTATTTTATTATTCCATATAAGTTGTTTGTTGGGTCTTTAAAGATACCTAATTGTGGTGGATAATAAGTTAGGATTACGAATATAATATATATAGCGATAGCAAATAAGATTGTTGTGTTTTCTAACTTGTGTTCTGGTTTGTTCATTATTAAATATGATATAAATTCCGAGACAGAAATAGTTATAAACATAATGATAATTGTTATTGGCATGTTTTCACCTATAAAATGATAGACTGGTAAGAACATTATTAAGAAGATTGGAATAGATAGGAGAGCACCGATAAAGTTAGAAAGGCATATGTTGTTGTATTTTAAGTTTTTGGCAGAGACGTATATTTTTTGTATCACTCCGGTAAATAAAATACTGGTAAATAAGATTTTCATGTGTTCCCAGATACTTTCGTTGACTGGTGCAAAAATACTAGTTATAAAGCAGGGAAATTTGTCGTATAGGAAGTGGATTGGGAAACAGAGCAGAAATGCTATTATAGTACTTATTATTTTTAATTTCTTTTTTGTCATTTAATCACCTATTAATAATATGGTTGAATTTATAGAAAAAATGCTTAAAACTAATATTTTTTCCAAAAATAGCAAAAAATGTTGGACATTTTCAAAATATAATAGTACAATAGTGATTGTCTTGAGAAAAACTCGAGCAAAAACTAAGTAAATCGAAAAAAATCAAAAAAATTAAAAAAACTTGTTGACAATTAAATCACAAGTTGGTATACTTAGTCTTGTCAAACGGAGTTTGGGCGATTAGCTCAGTTGGTTAGAGCACCTGCCTTACAAGCAGGGGGTCATAGGTTCGAGTCCTATATCGCCCACCATTTTTTTTGCCGACATAGCGTAACTGGCAGCGCAACTGACTTGTAATCAGTAGGTTGGGGGTTCGACTCCCTCTGTCGGCACCATTAATTGTGGGAGGATAGCGAAGTGGTCAAACGCGGCAGACTGTAAATCTGTTCCTTCGGGTTCCATGGTTCAAATCCATGTCCTCCCACCATTTCTGTATTGCCTTGTAGCCAAGTGGTAAGGCATCAGACTTTGACTCTGACATTTCGATGGTTCGAGTCCATCCAAGGCAGCCATTCTTTTGTTCCGCTAGCTCAGTCGGTAGAGCATTTGACTTTTAATCAAAGGGTCTGGAGTTCGAATCTCCAGCGGGACACCATTTTAAAAATTACTAGGTTTTATCCTAGTTTTTTTGTTTATTGATATTTTTGTAAAAAAGTTTAATGTTTTTGTAAAAAAAACTTGCAATTTGCATAAAATAGAGATATAATGAGCTTACGTTTATGGAAAAACGAGCGATTTTGCGCTCATAGCTCAATTGGATAGAGCGTTTGACTACGGATCAAAAGGTTAGGGGTTCGACTCCCTTTGGGCGCACCATTTAAAATCGAGAAGTAGCACAGCTTGGTAGTGCACTAGTTTTGGGAACTAGGGGTCGCAGGTTCGAATCCTGTCTTCTCGACCATTTAGTAAATTAACAACTCTTTGAGTTGTTTTTTTGTTATTTAAAAAATTATGTTCATTATAGTTTTAATAAGTGATTAATTTTGTTATTATAAAAGATAATTAGTACATTTATTTAAATATTACTAATTACAAGGGTGATATAGATGGATTTAATAAAAATAGGTCAATTGATTGCTGAGAGAAGAAAAGAAAGAAAAATGACTCAAAATCAATTAGGAGAATTGTTAGGAATTAGTGGTAAATCTGTTTCTAAATGGGAACGTGGAATAAATATGCCTGATTTAGATAAATTAAAACAATTGTGTATTATTTTAGATATAGAATTGGAGGATATCTTAAATTGTGATGTTAATTCTAGTATATCTACTGGTTCTGTAAATAATAAAATTAAAAATTCTAAAATGAAATTCGTATTTATTGTGTTGTTATTTCTGTTACTTATATTATTTGTTTTTACTTTTAGTTATACTTTTAGTAATTACAATAAGGATATTATATATACTCTTTCCTCTAGTGGTTCTGATTATGCTGTTGAAGGATTTTTGGTTGAAACGCCGGATTATAATTATTTTATTATTAATACTTTACATTATCAGAGTGAATTAGTTGGAACAACTGATGAACCTTTGATTAAACAAATTTATATTTCTATTCTTTATGAAGATAGTGTTGTTTTTAATAGTGTTGAAGATTTTGAGCCTTTACTATTAAGTTTAAAATTAAATGAAATTTCATTTTCTGTTTGTGATGATAAGATAAGTAAAACTAATGTAGTCGACTATAATTCAGATTTATCCGAGTTTAGGTTGAAAATAAATTATGTGACGATTGATGATGAGCAAATAGAAAATATAGTTGATTTGGATTTTACTAAAATTTTTTCTAATAATAAAATATTTTATTAAAAAAACTCGCTTATATGGCGAGTTCTTTTATTATGAGTGTAAGTAATATTCAAAGTACTTTATTGTATTGTTTATAAATTTTAATTCTTCGATTTCATATTTTAATTTTAGATTGTAATTATTTAACATAATTTGTTTGGCGTTTAATGATTTTATGTTTACAATTTTAAATTTTTCTTTATTTGTATAATTGTGCACAGAAAGTAAATAATTATATATTATTTCATGTTGTGTATTTTCAAAATAAATCTTATATTGTTCTTCTGATATTTGATTTTTATAAAGCTTGTCTAATTGTGCATAGTAGACTAAGGAAGAATCGGTATGTTTTAATTTATCTTTTTTTTGTAAAACCTCGTATTGTGTATAAACAATTAAATCATCACCAATTTCTTCACATATAGCTTCTTCTATTAATTTAGCTTCTTTATGACTTTGAAACTCTGAGTTTAATTTATAATATTGTGATTCTTCGTTTTCTTCAATATGACAAATATTTTTTATTCGTTCTTTTGAATTGAAATATATTTTTTCAGCAATTTTATAGTTTTCATAAGATTCGTTGTTTACTTTAATTCTTGAATGTCGATTATATATACTTATTGTATTTGGAATGAGAATAAAAAGTATGATTAGAAGAATTATAAATGCATAAATAATCCTTTTATTATATATTTGTTTTATTTTGTTTTTTTTCATATTTATCACCAAATTAAATGTAACATAATAATTTTTTTGAGTAAATAACGATACAAGACAAATATAGTAATTCGACTAATGAGTTATTACATTCGCTTTTTAAGTTACTTTATTCGCCTAATAGGATGTTTGAAAATAATATTTATTTGATATACTTAATTTAAGAATTATTACGATAATTCTATGGTGAAAAATGAAAGTGAGTGAAAAAATGAAAAAGAATGTTGCTATATTATTTATTTGTATTTTATTCGGTGGAATTGCGTTGTTTTTCTTTGTTACCAAAGAAAATGATGAATTAAATAATACTAGTACAATAATTGTTAAAAAAATTGAAGATGATGGTAATATTAATGAAAAAAAGATTACTAATAAGAATGATATTGATAAGATAATAGAAATAATTGATAGTAGAGAGGAAATGTCTCGTGAAGAAAAAGTTCCATATAGAAAGATGCCTCATTATAAATTAATATTTTTAGATAAAAGTGATTCTGAGATTATTGAAATTAGTTTCTTTTATTATAGTGATGATTTGAATTGGATTGTAATTGATGATGAAACTTATTATACAATTGATTTTAAGACATTATTAGAAATAATTGATTAATATAGTCTTCCTTTATTATTTGTAAAATAACAACTCTTTGAGTTGTTTTTTGGTTTCTTAATTGTGTATAATAGTAAAAGCACTTTTATGTGTATATAATTTAATATAAGAATTCAGGGATGATTATGTTAGAGAGAATAAATAATACAAGTGATTTAAAAAAATTAAATATAAAAGAAAAAAAAGAACTTGCTAAAGATATTAGAAGTACGATTATAGATGTTGTATCTAAGAATGGTGGACATTTAGCTTCTAATTTAGGAGTAGTTGAACTTACTATAGCTTTAGAAAGTGTTTTTGATGTAAATAAAGATAAGATAATTTGGGATGTGGGACATCAAAGTTATGTTCATAAAATACTTAATGGTAGAAAAGATAGTTTAAGTACGATAAGACAACTTGGTGGAATAGCTGGTTTTCCAAAATATCAAGAATCAGAAACTGATTGTTTTAATACAGGACATTCAAGTACATCAATTTCAGCAGCAATGGGAATGGCTTGTGCGAGAGATTTACGAAAAGAAAAGAATTCTGTTATAGCAGTAATAGGTGATGGTTCACTAACTGGTGGAATGGCAATGGAAGCTTTAAATCATGCTGGTAGTAGTAAAACTAATTTAATAGTAATACTAAATGATAACGAAATGAGTATTTCTAAAAATGTCGGAGGAATCAATCAGTTACTTACTAAGTTAAGAATAAAAAATAAATATAATCGTTCTAATGAAAAGTGGAGACGTAAGTTAAAGAAAGTTCCTATTATAGGGAAAGGTTTAGTTAACTTAATTAGTACTATAAAAAAAGGTATTAAGCAATTAATAATACCTGGTATGTATTTTGAAGAAATTGGCTTTAAATATTTAGGACCAGTTGATGGACATAATATAGAAGATTTGGAAGAAATATTTAGAGCTGCTAAAAAGATAAAAGAACCTATATTAATACATGTTTTAACTAAGAAAGGTAAAGGATATAAACCAGCAGAAGAGAATCCTGATAAATTTCATGGAGCAAGTCCTTTTGATATAGAAACCGGTAAGTCTTTAAAGAAAAAGTCGAAAGATTATTCGGCAGCTTTTGGAGATAAACTATGTAAGATGGCTGCTAAAAATGAAAAGATAGTAGCAATAACTGCAGCGATGAAGGATGGAACTGGTCTTTCGAAATTTGGTGAAGAATATCCAGAGAGACTTTTTGATGTAGGAATTGCTGAGCAACATGCGCTTACTTTTGCAGCAGGATTAGCTAAAGAAGGAATGATTCCTTTTGTATCAATATATTCTTCTTTTTATCAAAGAGCTTATGATCAAGTTATACATGATATATGTATGCAAAACTTACCAGTTATTATGTGTGTTGATAGAGCAGGGATAGTTGGCAATGATGGAGAAACTCATCAAGGTTTATATGATTTGTCATTCTTTAAATTAATTCCTAATATAGTAGTTATGGCTCCTAAGAACTTTAAAGAATTAGAAGCGATGATGGATTATGCAGTGGAATTAAAGAAACCTGTTGTAATTAGATATCCTCGTGGTGGTGAAAAAGAATTTGGAGTTAGTACTACTAAAGAGTTAAAAATTGGAAAATGTGAAAAAATTACGAATGGTAAAGATGTAACAATAGTTGCTATTGGAAATATGGTTGCTAAAGCGAATGAAGTAGCTGAATTATTGAAAAAGTCTAAAATTAGTACAGAAGTAATAAATGTAAGATTCTTAAAACCATTTGATAATTTTGGTGTTCTTAAAAGTATTGAAAAGACTAAGTTTGTTGTTACTATTGAAGATGGAACTTGCATTGGGGGACTTAGTTCAACTGTAAAAGAATTAATTTTAGATAATAAGAAAAATGATATTAAATTTAAGTCTTATTGTTATCCAGATAAGTTTATTGAACATGGTTCAGTTACGCAACTTGAAGATAGATATGGTTTTAATAATGAAGAGATTGTTAAATATATAAAAGAAAGCTTGAAAAAGTAGCTTTCTTTTTTGACAAAATGATAATTATTCGTATAATAATAGCTACTTAAGGGGTGTTTTAATGAATAAACAGTTTATGTTAGTAAATGGTAAAGTTATAGTTTCGACTGAAGAAGGTATGAAAGGACCTATTACTTATACAGATAGTCTTGAAGATATATTAGCTTTTGAAAATGAACTTGAATATTTAAATAAATGTTTAGCAGAAGATGAAGAATTTTTAAAAAAGCAAACTGAAGAAAGAATCAGTAGAAGAAAATCAGCTTTGAAGACAACAGGTATTGTAGGTGGAGCTGCTGTAGTAGCTAGTGGTGTTTGTTACTTAGGATGTAAAGCAATACCGGGATTAGCTGACCAAGTAGTAGTTGATCAATTAATTACAACTATATGTGGTGTTGGAGTTATGTTTGGTCCATTCTTAGGTTGGATGGAAGTTAAAACAGGACCTACTAAAAATATACTTTCTTGTTATGAAGAAAGAATTGCTTATGAAAAAGAAATGATTGAAATAATTGGTACTGAATTAGAAGAACTTAGAACTAATCAAGCTACTAAGAATATAGGCAAATATGAAGAAATGACTCCATATTCAGTTAGAGATAAAGGTTCGATTGAATACTTAGAAGATTCAATTAGATTAAGAGACTTATTTGGATATAATAGAGATAAGATAATGAAGTTATATCTTGATGAAAAATTATATCCTATATTAAAAGAGAAAAAGTATGATGAAAATGCGATAATGGATTTCTTGTTTTATCTATATCGTCTTTGTCAGAAGAATCATGAAGAGGAAGTAAGTAAATTAACTAAGAAGTAGAAATACTTCTTTTTATAATGGTATAATTGATGTAGGCGATGAAGATGAAGAAAGTATTAATAAAAATAATTGATTTATATCAGATAACTCCTTTACATTGTCATTCGTGGTGTAGATATACACCAACTTGTTCACAGTATACGAAAGAATGCATAGAACGTTTTGGTAGTTTAAAAGGAATATGGTTAGGAATAAAAAGAATTATTAGATGTAATCCTTGGGGTGGTTATGGATATGATCCTATTCCAGAAAAAAAACTAAATAAAAGAAAAAAATGATATAATTGAGATGGTGATAGTATGAAAAATAAAGTTTTAGAAAATATTTCATTTGTAGTAGTAGCAATAACATTAATTTTAATAGCTATTTTTAATGAAAATGGCAAGATGATGCTTTATATAGCAAGTGGAGGTTTAATTATTTCAGGAATTCTTTCTTGTATGATGAAAAATAGACATGGAGCGATGATATTAGGTGGAGGATTAAGTTTACTTACAACAATGTTTATTTATAATAATGAGATACTTGATAAAGTAGATTCAATAACATTCTTTGTTTGTTTAACTTTAATTTTAATATCTGCTATAAGTTATGTATTTATGGTAATTAATGAAAAAGATATTAATAAAAAATATAATATGGAAGTAGAAGCTGAAATAATTGATTTAGAAAAGAATCCTAATACTAAGAAAGAATATTATAGACCTGTATATAAATATTATTTAGATAATGGGGAATATAAAGTTGCTTTACCATACTTCTTAGATAAGAATTTTCCTAAAGTAGGAGATAAGGTGAAGATAAAGGTAGATTCAAATGATCATGCAGATGTTTATTTTGAAAGAAGATTACTTGATAAAATATATTATTGGGGAACTGGGGCTGTTTTGATTATTGCTTCTATTGGAATACTAATATCATTGTTTAAATAGGTGATATATGGAAGAGTTATTATTACTTAAAGATAAGTTAGATAATTTATATAATAGAGTAGTTGATGGTAATCAAGATGTTTTAGATGAATTAGATGATTTATTGTTAGTATTACTTAAATATGATGATTTATCAAAGTATAATAGTGAAGAAGTAGAACAGATTATTTCTTTAATAAATTCTTTTACGGAAAAGATAAACTTAATATATGAGTTATTGGAAGTAAAAAGGGATAATTTATTAAGTTTAGAGAATTTAAGAGAAGAGTTTGCTAAACTGGAAATGAAACGTTTTATGATAGTAAATAATTATGTTATGGGGATTGTAACGATTGATGATATAAATTCATTTAGAGAGAGTTTATTTCAATTTAGAAATAGGTTATATGCTATATCTATTAGTGATAACAATCTATTAGAGATTGCAAAAATGAAAAGTAAGGTTCAACACTTTAATACCGAAGTATTAGAAGATGAAGATGTACTAAAACAAGCTTATACAAATAAAAATTAGCTATATAGAAAAGTTATATCAGAATAATTTTTCTTTTTTTTTGACATAATAGTGGTATAATTAACACATTCCCTTTTCAAGAAAGTAGTGAAATTTTTATGAAAAAGAGATATTTAGTAGTTGCCGTACTATTATTACTTAGTAGTATGTTAAAGGTATCAGCCTTAACATTAGGTGACTGCGAGGTATTAGCTTCATATAAACTATATTCTAGTTTGGATGAAGAAAATTATATTTGTAAAGGTAAAGAATACGGTAGTAGCACAGATGCTATATATTATTCAGGTAAAGGTAGTACAATAAACCTAAATAATTTAGATGCTTACTATCTAACAAATTGGGAAGAATATGATGTAACATTAAATATAACTGGAAAAAATAATATTTCATTGTTACATATAAGTGATTCTAAGTTTAAAGTAACTGGTAGTGGATCTTTAAAATTTAAACAAAATTCTTTTGTAAAAAAAGTTGTAAATGGTCAACCGGTATATCAATATGTATATAACGGAAAGACAGTATTAAATAGTGACAAAAAAATATATGAGGGAATGACATTAGAATTTGAAGAAAACTATGAATTGCTAAGAAAAGAAAATAATTTACCAGATGAATATAATTTAGAAGATTATGTATTAGTACAAGCTGTTGACTATACAAAAATGACTTCTGTAATGGTTACAGAATCTTGGATAGAAAAACATATTGATACAGATCTTAATACTTCTTTAGAAGATGGCTTTGGTATAGTACAATATATTAAGTCAACTACTGAAGAAAAAGCACCA
>CAVAGO010000044.1:0-16230 GCA_963588075.1 bacterium
AAAAAAGAAAGGAATCAATAAAAGGATCAATTCCTTAATATTGATTATACGAGGAATTATGAAAAAAAGATTATTAATGGTAAGTATTTTAAGTGTTATAACATTATTACTTACTACTGGTTGTTTTGATAACAATAAATTAGAAGGTGCCAATATTACTACAACAGTCTATCCAATAGAGTACTTAGTAACTCGTTTATACGGTGATCATAGTACTATATCTAGTATCTATCCAAATGATACAGACATAGACGAATATAAATTAACAGACAAAAAAATAAATGATTATTCTGAATCAACTACTTTATTCGTTTACAATGGTTTAAGTACTGAAAAAGAAATCGCTAAAACCTTAATTAATAAAAATAAGAAGATGCAAATAATTGATGTATCTTACGGTTTAAAATATAAATATGGTGTTGAAGAATTATGGTTAAATCCAAATAATTATTTAATGTTAGCTAATACTATCAAAGATGATCTTGAAGAGTTAAGTTCATCTAAGTATGCCGCTGAAGAGATTGAAGAACAATATTCTAAATTAGAAGAAGATTTAACAACTCTTGATGCAGAAATAAGAAATATTGCTAAAACTGCTATTAGTAGCGGCAATAATACAATAGTTATCGCTTACGATACTTTTGGTTTCTTAGAAACATATGGCTTTAATGTTATAAATATCTCAAGTGAAAATAATATAACTAATAATATTAAGAATAAATTCAAAAATAAAACATATAAACAAATCTTTGTTCATGATAAAAACAAAGTATCAGATAGTGTTAAGGACTTAGTTGATAACTATGGCGCCGAACTTATTGAAATAAATACTATGTCAACACTAACAGATGAAGAAAGAAATAATAAAGATAATTACTTAACTATAATGAATGATTTCATTACTAAATTATCTAATGTTGTCTTAACATAAAAAGAGGAAGTTATTTACTTCCTCTTTTAAATTTAGCTAAAATATTACGCATTTTATTTTCTTTCTTCTTCTCTTGTCTATGAATACATATAACCAAGACATTCCCTCTATCATAAGCATCATACTTTCTTTCAGTTTGTTCAATATCAGGATAAAACTCATTATAAATTCTATCTAAGCAATTTAGATAAAAATCATAATAATCTTTATTTTGAATATCAACTCCGTCAATCGCCTTTATTATAAAACAATCACTTATTGCAGTTCCATCTAATACTAAAGTTTTATCTTCATTACACATTTCAATTGAACCATTCGCAACAAGCGGAATCTTATATTCTAATTCACCCTTTTTAAAAGCCATTATATCTCTTAGATCATCAGTTTTATGAGAAATACACTCTTTAGTTATTTCATCACCAACTGAAAAATTCAAAGTAACAATTAAACTACTAATATAAGAAATTGGTGTATTTTTATTCCCAAATTCTATAAAATCAGCAATATAATCACATTTTTTAATTATATCAATATATGATTTTTGTGTAATTCTAATAAAATCACTATCTCCATGTCCTTCATTGATTAAATTAATATATTGTTGCATTACATTAGAATTCTTAGTTATTCTTGCTAAAAACAAAATATCTTTAACTTGTATATAACATAATTCACCATCTCTTCTTGTTTTAGTTATTATTTTCATCTAAATCACCATCGCTTTCTCATTAACATTTTTTAATATTCTTTTTCTATTAAACCTATTCATTCTTGGTTCAATAATAAATTTTTTCTTATTTTGATAAATTTCATAATATTGTCTTAAAGTTATTAAATTACTTACTACTGGAAAATTACTATATTCTTTATAATTTTTTCCAAAATAAAAACAACACTGATCATTATCAATTTGCAAGTACGCATTATCATTGAGTTTGTTCAGTATTGTTACATAAGAAACCTTTTCTAAATTAGGTGGGACATCTACTTTAACACAACTTGGTTTCTTATTCTTATTTCGATATACAGTAACAACACCAATATACAAATTATCAAAATCATACTTCCGAAATATATTATTAAACATGATAATCCTCCCCTCTAAACTATCTTTACCCTAACATATAAAACTCTATAAATCAAACCATCACCTAAATAAATTACTTTTTTGACACAAAAAACGTCAAAAAAAGAAGATTTATTTTTCAAAATCTTCTAAAAACTTCTTATATAATTCATTACATCTATCAATATCCATCTCTGGCATTTCTAAATAAGGATTTTCTATACCTAAAGTCTCGTATTTTTCTCCACCTAACTTATGATATGGTAAGAAATCTACTCTTTTAACATTCTTTATATTTTCTTTTAAGAATTTTACTAATCCTGTCATGTACTCATTATTATCATGTATTCCAGGTACGACTACTTGTCTAATCCAAACATCTTTTCCAGATTCATTTAATTGTTTTACAAAGTTCATAAATCTATCTAAGTAATCACGACAAGTTATATTAATATAACCATCTTTAGTAATATGTTTTATATCAAGTAATACCATATCTACTATATCAAGTAGTTCTTTATAATCCCCAAGTCCAATACCAGCAGTATCAATAGCTATATGTATATCTTCTTTTTTTAATAATTTACAAGTTTCAACTAAGAAATCATATTGTAATAATGGTTCACCCCCAGAAAAAGTAACACCACCATTATTTTTAAAATATGGTTTATTTCTTAAAACTTTTTTTACAATTTCTTCTGAAGTATAATTACTTTCTCTCATTTGCCACATTTCTGGATTATGACAAAACTTACATCTTAAACTACAGCCGTTAAGAAAGACCACAGTACGAATACCAGGTCCATCTACTAGGCCAAACGTTTCAATTGAATCAATTGAACCTTTTTTCATTAAATTTTCTCGTGGAATGTTCTAGAAATAACTTCTTCTTGTTGTTTTCTAGTCAATCTATTAAATCTTACAGCATATCCTGAAACTCTAACAGTTAATAAAGGATATTTTTCTGGATTTTCCATAGCATCTATTAATGTTTCTCTATTTAAAACGTTTACATTTAAATGATGTGCATCTTGTACAAAGTATCCATCAAGTACAGAAACTAAATTATTTACTCTTTCTTCTTCAGTAGCTCCAAGTGCAGCAGGTACAACAGTAAATGTATTTGAAATACCATCTCTACAGCATCCTTGATAATCTATCTTAGCAACAGAGTTAAGTGAAGCAATTGCTCCGCTACAATCTCTACCATGCATTGGATTAGCTCCAGGAGCGAAAGGAACACCTGCTTTTCTTCCATCAGGAGTAGCTCCTGTTTTAGAACCATATACTACATTTGAAGTAATTGTAAGTACTGATAATGTTGGATGAGCATTTCTATAGCATTTATGAGAACTTAATTCAGCATAAACTTTTTCTAGTACTTCTTTAGCTATACTATCTACTCTATCATCATCATTACCATATTTAGGGAAATCTCCTTCGATTTCAAAATCATAAGTTATACCATCTTCATCACGTAATGGTTTAACTTTTGCATATTTAATTGCTGAAAGTGAATCTGTAACAACTGATAAACCTGCAACACCATATGCCATTAATCTATTAACATTTGTATCATGTAATGCCATTTGACCAGCTTCATAAGCATATTTATCATGCATGTAATGAATGATATTCATAGCATCACTATATATTTTACAAACTTTTTCTAACATTTTGAAATAAGATTCTTTTACTTTTTCATAATCTAAGTATTCATCAGTCATCTTATCAAATCCAGGAATAACTAATTCTTTCTTAACTTCATCAACACCACCGTTGATTGAATATAATAAAGCTTTAGCTAAGTTAGTACGAGCTCCAAAGAATTGCATGTCTTTGCCTTCTCTCATTGCAGAAACACAACAAGCAATAGCATAGTCATCGCCATAAATTGGACGCATTACATCATCATTTTCATATTGAATAGAATCTGTTGCAATACTCATTTTTGCACAATATTTCTTAAAGTTTTCTGGTAAATTTTGTGCCCATAAAACAGTCATATTTGGTTCTGGTGCTGGATCTAAGTTAGTAAGTGTATGAAGTAATCTATATGATGTTTTAGTAACCATACTATTTCCTTCATTATTTACACCACCAATAGCACAAGTAACCCAAGTAGGATCTCCAGAGAATAATTCATCATATTCAGGAGTTCTTAAATGTCTAGCTAAACGTAATTTAATTACGAATTGATCAATTAATTCTTGAACACCTTCTTCAGTAATTGTTCCATTTTCTAAATCTCTATTAAAGTAAATATCTAAGAAAGTATCTACTCTACCTAAAGACATAGCAGCTCCATTATTTTCTTTAATAGCAGCTAAATAACCAAAATAAGTCCATTGAACAGCTTCTTTAGAATTAGTTGCAGGTTTAGAAATATCACATCCATATTTAGCAGCCATTTTCTTAATTTCAGCTAATGCTCTATATTGCATAGAAATTTCTTCTCTAAGACGCATTGTTTCTTCGTCCATAACATCAATTTCCATGTTATTCCAGTCATTCATTTTTTGTTCCATTAAGTAATCAATACCATATAGAGCAATTCTTCTATAGTCACCAATTATTCTCCCACGTCCATAAGCATCTGGAAGACCAGTTAATAAACCAACATGTCTAGCTTTTCTAATTTCTTTAGTATAAGCATCAAAAACACCTTGATTATGAGTTTTTCTAAATTCATTAAAATATTTATCTACATTTTCATTTAATTTATATCCATAAGCTTCTAATTCAGAATAAACCATTCTTATTCCACCATATGGATTAACTATTCTCTTTAATGGAGCATCAGTTTGTAAACCAACTATTACTTCATTATCTTTATCAATATAACCTGCTTCATAAGCATTAATTGCAGACATATGATCAACATCAATATCTAATACATGTTTCTTTAATTCTTCTGCAAGTAATTTTTCACATTCTCCCCATACTTTAGCTGTTTTTTCAGTCTTTCCAGCTAAAAATTCATCGTCACCATCATAAGCAACATAATTGTTTGCAATAAAGTCTCTAACATTAACTTCATTACACCAATTTCCTTCTTTAAATCCTTTCCATTCTTCTTTCATTTTTCTACTCTCCTCCTATCATCAAAATTTTAACATAACACCAAGGTTGTTTTAACCATAAGTCAAAGCAGATTGACAGATTTTAACACATTTTCCTTGTACTCCCTATTTTTAGTATTTAATAAAAAGTATTTTCTATTTGTTAAAATTGAAATTATATAAAAACAACTACCTAAAAAGTACTTGTTATAACTATTCTCAACATCAAGTCGAGAGATAAATATACAACATCTAGCAATAAATTACAAGAGGATTTTCTAAAAAATTTATAAATCTTTTTTATAAGCATATAAAAAAGTAACATACCCAAAATATGTTACTAAAAAAATAAAAACTCTCTTACGAGAGTTAATTACTATATGGCGGAGCAGGAGAGATTTGAACTCTCGCGCCAGTTACCCGACCTACACCCTTAGCAGGGGCGCCTCTTCAGCCTCTTGAGTACTGCTCCATAACCAAGGTAACAAATAAATTATAACCAATTATTTGCTCTTAGTCAACTTATTTTTTTCAGTTTTTGTCATCTGACTAAAAAATCTATTATATTCTTTTATTCTTATTATGTGTTGTCCTACTAAAAATATAACACCAAATATAATAGTTAGAATAGCTATTACCCAATACCAACCAGATAAATCAGCAATAAATATTGCAGCTACTATTACAATAAAACAAACAACTAGAAATAATCCTTCAAAAAACAATCTATTTAAAGTATCTGTTAATGTTTTACCTTTTTTAGTATTTTCATATTTATTTTTTAATTCTTTTTTTGCTTCTTTAGTTAATTCATTATACATAAAATCAACTCCTACATAGGATTCTACCATAAATTCATCATATTTTCCACAAATAACTTTTTTTAAAAAAAGTACTAGTATTTTTTAAAATAATGGTGTATAATGAAAAACGTACTGAAACAAATGGGGCGTTAGCTCAGTTGGTAGAGCAACTGACTCTTAATCAGTGGGTCTAGGGTTCGAATCCCTAACGCCCCACCATTTAAAAAATAAAACTACTCTTTTGAGTAGTTTTTTCATGTAATAAATTTATTTTATCGTAATGCTAATATTCTCTCACGAGTTTGCTTATCAACTGGTAAACCAAGTCTAAACCTATCATTCATGCCTAGATTCTCTATATCTTGATCTATTTTATTTAATTTATCTTTCATATAAATATTATTAAATGTATTTACTAAAGTACCATCTGCATTATTTGTATAACCTAAAGTTGCAAAAGCATTTTTCATACCATTAAAAACTTTAAACATTTCATCATGTCCATTAGATAGTGCAATATCCGCAATTAAACTAAGACTATCAAACTGAGCATTTCTTTCCAATAAATATTGATTCTCATTTTTCATATATGCCACTAAAGACACAAATCTCCTAACCTGTTTAATTGGTCTAGGTATAATATAATCTTTTGGTATCAACAAATCAAACAAAGCCTTATAACCTTGTTGTACCATTCTACAAGGTGCCTTTACTATTCCCTTTCCAATTAAATATTGACAAGAATGTTCAAGTTCATGAGTTAATGCCATCATAAATAAATAATTATTAAGCAATTCAACATCACTTATATTAAAATGTTTTGCTAAATCTTTAGAATTAAATACTAACCAATCATTAAGTTTGTTAATTGAAACTTCAATTGATTCAAAACGTGGATAAAACATTGCTGTAACAGTACCTTTATCTCTAACTAAAATACGTACAAGTTCATTGCCAAATTCATCTTTTGGTACAAATCTATGTAAAAAATCCTCAACTACCTCTTTAGTAATAGCAATTTCATTCAATTCTAAAACATATTTTTTTAAATAATCATATTCTTCAACAGAATGTACTATATTCCCCATAAAATCCCCTACTTTTCATTTAAATATTCTTCTAATGTTTTATCTCCTATATTCATAGCAATATCTTCACCAACATATCTAATATGCCATGGTTCATATGAATATCCCGTAATATTTTCCTTTCCTTCAGGATATCTTAAAATAAATCCAAAAAACTTTAAAGAATTATGAATCTTTTCAAAAACTTCTTTTTCTTTTAATAAATCATCATTATTTTCTAACCATTCACCATTTTTATTTATAATAAGATCAATTGCTTGACCAGTATGATGTTCTGAAGTCCCAGGCATTGCTACATACTCTTCGGCATAATCTATTCCATATTTACTCATAAACTTTAAAAAAATATTTTCTTGTGTTTCTAAACTACGGTAAGCATCATCTATATCTATGATAATTCCATCAACTTTTAAATGTGCTCTTAACATTTCAAAATGATTAAATGTTTCTCTTTCAACTAAAATATACGTTTCTTTATAGTTTTCATACTCAACCATTTCAAAATCTTTTATATCATTTTCATTAAAAAAATGATTTTTATTAACTAAAAGTACCATAAAAACGCCTCTTTTCCCCTTGAGTATACCATATTTTTAAATTTTTTTAATTTTTTTGCAATTTTTTGTTGCATTTTTTAAAACTCCTTGATATACTTAACTAGTCAGCGAGAAAAAAACAAAAAAATTAAAAAAAGTTCTTGCCAAGACAATAAAAATAAGATATAATAAAATGGCTTAAAACAAATGGGCTTGTAGCTCAGCTGGTTAGAGCGCACGCCTGATAAGCGTGAGGTCGGAGGTTCAAGTCCCCCCAGGCCCACCATTTAATTTATGGCCCGTTGGTGAAGCGGTTAACACATATGCCTTTCACGCATACATGCATGGGTTCAAATCCCGTACGGGTCACCAATAAGAAATTAACTACTCTATCGAGTAGTTTTTTTGTGTCTAAAATACCAAAAGAAAAAACCGAATAAATCGGTTTTAAACGTGAAACTCTGGCGGAATTAATATATTAAGTCTATAACATAATAAGAATATAATAACTATAATCATAAAAATTAAAGACAAATTAATAACATTATATAAAATTCTTCTATTAATATTACCAAAAGTTAAAACTTCATTCATTCCAATAAAGAAAGAAATCAAAGTATATAAGAATGTAAATACAAATACTAATATTGCAGCATACTGCGAAAATATATTTATAATCGGATATAAAACTAATACTCCAACAATAACAGGAACCATTGCTAAACTACTAACCATAAAATAAGTTCCCATATGAACACCCTTACTATTTAAGAAAGACGAAGCATAATACACTAATGCTGCAACAGCAATCGCTCCAAAAGACATAATAAACGCTACTAATAAATAAGGCGTATAATTATCTAAATCAAACATATTAATAAAAGTTAAACTAACAGTTGAAGCTCCAGTTACAGAATTATACTTAACACTAAACATTCCTACAACAATTCTTGCTGCCATACAAAGTATAATCGATACTAAACTAATCCACAAAGTAACAGTTAATGCCTTAGTTATACTTTTATATTTCTTAGAATTCTTAATAATAGTAGTACCAGGAGTAAAGAACATTCCAAACATCATTCCAATAGCAGAAAACAAGTTAGCTTTAACATCTTCTGGTAACTCCTCTTCTACTACCTCTTCTTTCGGTGCCACCGGATTTACCGGTACTGGATTATTTGCATTATTCAAAGGATCAAGTTCAACTTTATTTTCTTCTAAAGCTTCCACTTCATCCAGTTCTTCAAGTTTTTCTTCCGGAAGATCAAGTTCTTCAATCACCGGTTCATTTTTTAATTTAGGTGGTTGAACACTCTTAGGCATCATTAATTCTTCTGCACTTGGTCTTTTCTGTTGCATAGAATTATCATTATAGTTAGGCATTTGATTCATTCCACTATTAGGATAATTATTGTTTACAACATTATTTCCACCCATATTTGGTTTAGGCATAGAATCATAAACAAAAGTCTCATTATTGCTTCCTCCAGGTGCTATCACACTCCCATTTTGAACAGGGACATCACCCATACCTGGATTTATAAACTTTTGTTTTTTATTCGTTTCATTATTCTTCGAAATTTTAAACAATGGACTCACAAAACCCAACTCCTTATCATAAAAACATTATACCATATCTAATTTTATTTTTAATAATTTATTTATATTTAAATACAATAAAATATGATATGATAAAAATAAGAAAGGAGTAACAATATGGATGAATTAGCTATTATGATACTTATCGTAATTGCAATAATAATTTTAAGTTCAATACGTCAAGTTAACGAATATGAAAGAGGTATTTTATTCACCTTCGGTAAATTCAGTAAAATAATGGACCCAGGATGGAATATTGTCTTACCTATTATTCAAAGTTATAGCAAAGTAGATATTAGAACAAAAGTTATTGACGTACCAGAACAAGAAACAATTACTAAGGATAATGTATCAGTAAGAATTAATGCCGTAATTTATTTCAGCGTATTTGACGCTTCTAAAGCTATTTTAGGAGTAGAAGACTTTAGATATGCAATTTCTCAATTAGCACAAACAACAATGCGTAACGCCGTTGGTTCTGTAACTCTTGATGAATTATTAAGTTCTAGAGAAACAATCAGTACTGAAATATGTGCAATAATTGATAAAGCAACTGATCCTTGGGGAATCAAAGTTGAAAACGTTGAATTAAAAGATATTGCATTACCAGAAGAAATGAAACGTGTTATTGCTAAAGCTGCTGAAGCAGAAAGAGAAAAACAAGCTGTTATAACAAAAGCTGCTGGTGAAGTTGAAGCATCAGAAAACTTAGCTAAAGCTGCAGCATTAATGGCATCAACACCTGGTGCACTACATTTAAGAACTTTATCAACACTAAACGATTTAAGTTCAGATCAATCTAACACAATAATCTTCGCTGTACCAATTGAAGTACTAGAAGCTTATAAAGGTGGTTCTACAGCAGTTAATCAAAACCCTGTAGTAAAACAAACTCAAAAAGCTGTTGAAGCATATGTTGCAACAGAAATACCTAAAACTGTAAACCACAAAAAATAAGGCGATTAAATCGCCTTTTTTTATTGATTTTTTATATCTTTCTTTTTGAAAATAACAAACGCTGCCACAACTAGTATCAACAATGTAACTAAACAAATGACAACAGACTTTCCTAAAGTCGAATAAGGATTCAATGCAATTCCACCAAATAAATATGAAGAGAAATCCCAACAATACATTGGTAAACAAGCAGCCGTTTTATCAGAAATATAAAATCCTATAAAATCTGCAAAGAAATATAAACCAAATCCCGAAGCAATAGCTCCTACTGTATTAGTTGTTAAAACACCCATAAACATTATAAACGCAAATAGAATTAAATATTTTGGTAATACTGCTAGAAAATTAATGAAGCAATAACTCAATAAATTCATTTCAAACACCTGATGTGTATTAAAATTATAATCTACTACAGTATCAAACAACGCTTTAAAATCATTAAACTAAACTAAGTAAGAGAAAACATTTATCGAATAGTAAAATAACATAAATAGTGCAACTGCAATCAAAGAAGCAATCATCTTACTAGCTAATATTTTGTTTCTACTAAATGGTTTAACTAATAATTGCTTAATAGTTCCTTTACTAAACTCATCCGCAATAACTCCTCCACAAATAATCAATAATCCTAATAAAATAACTGTATCTTCATAAGTAAATAGATTTACTAATCCATCAATCAACAAATTTCTTCTATCATCAGTTTTTTTATTTTCTAACTTATATTCTGCAATTTTATATTTTTCTTCTGTATCACGTTTTTCTTTCAAATCCATTTGTGAAGTATATTTTGACTCATCTTTATTCATTGATATATAAGAAATTGCTGATGTTTCATAATCATCTACTAAATAAGAAGAATCTCTATAAGAAACAGGAATTTCATTCTCTAAACGATAATCTATCGCTTTAATCATTATATTCAAAGTTTCTATTTGATTATCAATATCAACTGAAGTAGATATCTTTTTCTCCTCTTCAAGTTCTTTTATTTTACTTAAATACTCTTTCTTTGTATTTTCTAAATCGTTCTTCCAATCAAAGTTTTCTAACTTTTTTATCATCTCATCGTATTCTTTTTTATAAACTTGATATTCATTTTCTATTTTTGTAACATACTTAGCATAATACATGTTGTTTAATACATTATAAATGTCATTATCAATAAAATAGTATTCAGGTGATTCAAAATCACTATAATCAAGCAATAATGCAAAAGTATCAGTTCGTGCTAAATGCTCTGCGTACAAAGCAGCTTGACTCTTATCTTCAAGATCATAATCATTTAATGTATTCTTGTATAATTCATATGATTGTCTCAAATACTCTTCTTCACTTTGACTCCCAATATCTAAAGAATCTAAAGCAAAAGATAAAACCCAAAATCCCAAAATTAACATAACTAAAATCCATATTCCCTTTTTATGGAATATTTTTATTAGTTCATTTTTAACTAAATTAATCAATTATATTACCTCCTGCCTTTGAAATAAATGCTTCTTCAAGAGTTAAAGAATCTTTCTTTATTTCATATACTTTCTTACCTTTTTTATTTAATTTTTTTAATAAAGCAGGAATATTTTCTTCTTCAATATAAACTTTTATATATTCCTTATCAATAATCTTATCATCTACATGTAATACATCTTTTAAATCATCAGTATCACTTAATTTTATTAAATAACTACTCTTATCTGCTTTTCTTATATCATCAATAGATGCCGTAGTAATAATTTCACCATTCTTTATCAAACAAACATCAGAACAAAAGCTTTCTAATTCTGCCAAATTATGACTAGATACCAAAATACCCATTCTTTCTTTTTCAGCTAAATGTTTTAGTAGTTCTCTTAACTCTTTAATTCCCTCTGGATCAAGTCCATTAGTTGGTTCATCTAAGATTAAAACATTAGGTTTATGTAATATAGCTGCTGCAATCCCTAATCTTTGTCTCATTCCTAAACTATATTTACTTACTTTATCATTAATTCTATTTTCTAATCCCACAATTTTAATTACTTCATCAATTCTATCATTTGTAATTCCTTTGTACATGTCAGCAATTAGTTTTAAATTCTTCTTACCAGTTAAATACATATACAAATCAGGACTTTCAACTATCGTTCCAACTTTTAAAATTGCTTTTTCAAAATCTTTTTGTATATCAAAGCCATTAATTAATACAGTACCACTATCAATACTTTGCAACCCCAACATCAATTTTATTGTTGTTGTCTTTCCTGCCCCATTAGGTCCAATAAATCCTAAAATCTCTCCTTCTTTAACTTCAAAGGAAACATCTTTTAGAACTTGTTTTTTACCAAAAAACTTATTAAGTTTCTTTACTTCAATTAAATTTCCCATAAGCCCACACTTTCTATCCTATTATACATACTAACATACTTTAGTTTATATAAATATATTATATCACTAAGAAAGAAAAAAAGAGTATATAACATACCCTTTTACATTGTAATATCAGTTAAACCACTTTCTATAAGTTCACTATCAGTAATTTGTGTTGGATCAGTTAACACTAACATAAATAATTCAAAAGTATCAACTAAATCATTTTCTTCTAATTGATCACTTAATTCTATATAATATTTTTCAAATAACGCATCACTATATTTTTCAATATTATCTGTAGTAACTGCATTAACTTTTGAATCAGTATCAAAGTTCATCTTAATATTCATATCTACATACTCATCATTTACTTCTAAAGAAAAACCAATACCATATTCTTCTTTTTCTTTATTTATATCTAAAGTAATTACACCTTCAAATACAACATCAGATATTATTAATTTGTATGTAAAATCAACCTTTTCAAAGTTAAAACTTCTAACATTTAATGAACCAACATCTTCATCATTAAGCATTATTTCAACTTTAGTATAATCATCTTTCTTTGTTCCAACTAAATCAATAATCATTTGATTTTCTAAATTACAATCTTTACCAGTAAGACAATCTTCATCTTCAGTTAAATTGAAATGAGCTTCAAAATTACCATCTTTAGTATAATAATAAATATTTCTAAACCCATCTTCTTCAACATCAAAACCAGCGAATTTATCACCTTTTATAGTATAGATATTAATTACTAAAGAATAATCATCTTCATATGTACTTACTTCTTCATAAAGTTCTTTAACTTCACTAACAGTCATATCATTTAAAGTAGCTTCTATCTTTAATAGTTTTTCATCATCTAATACTTTCTCATTATAAAGTTTCTCTAATTTTTTTAACTTATCTTTATCTAACTCTAAACTATTTTTCATTACTGAAATAGATTTACCATTAACTTCTATTTCATCTTTCTCACTACTTAGTAAATCTTCAGTAATAATTTCTTTCAATATCTTAATCTGTGTATCAATATAATATTTATATTCTTCGTTACTCAATTCTGGATTTAAAAACTCTTCAATTTGACTAAAATCATAAACATCTTCTTCTCTTTCAGTCTTTAAATAAGTATCATTAGAAGTAAATTTATAATATAAGTCTTCTCCATCATCAATAATTGAATAACCATATTTATTATTCTTATCATCCATTACAAAATAAGAATTTTCATATTGTTTCTTTTCTGAATCAACAATCGACCTTATTCCAAAACTACCAGCAGTTAAAGCTTCCATTCCTTCAATATTACTATCAAAATCAAAAATCATTTCTACATCAAAAATATCTGAATCTATCCAAGCTAAATCAACTACTTTATCTAATTGTTCACCAACATAAGTTAAACTAGCATCAAATATAGCTTTCGGTTTACTAGCTTGATATTTATTATATATAGGAATTATTAAGAAATAAGTTAAAGAAACCTCAATCACTGCCAACAAGATTAACATAAATAATACTTTAAATACTTTTTTTAATCTAAATCTCTTTTTAAAAGGTTTAAACGAAGAAGTTAAATAAATATCATCGTTAAGATTATCTTTCTTTTCTTCTTTAATCTCTACTTCTTTTGTTTCTTGAATTGAAACTTCTTCAATACGAGGTGTATCTTCCTTTACTTCTTCTTTTTTTACTTCTTCCTTATCTGAAGTAAATTCTTCTTTAGGAATTTCCACCTCTTCAGTAGTACTTAAATCTTCAGCATCTTCTACTTCTATTTCTACCTTTTCATCCTCATCAATAGCTTCTTGCAATTCTTTAAATTTTAATTCTCTTGTCATCGAAAGTTTCTGCTCAACTTCATCAAAAGGAAGTTCACTCATTTTCTCTAGATTATCCTTAATTTTCTCTTCTACTTCTTCCGGATAATCATCCAAAATATTCGCATATTTCTTTTCTCTCATATTTACCACTCTACTTTATACTTCCATTTTAACATAAAAGAAAAAAAATAGATATAACTATCTATTTTTGATTAACTTTCATAACTAATTCATCATATTCTTTAAATAAATCATCTACTGTATAAACACTATTATCTAAAGTAATATAACTATTATAGAATGAATCTTTCTTTCTTAATTCTTCAATTACTTCTTTATAACTATCAAGTACTACTACATTGTAATCTAATTTACCATAAGCTTCGAAGTAGTTCTTACTATGTTGTAATAAAGAATAAACAGTATGAAGATATAATCTATCTATATCAAAACACTTAATAAATTTATCTACATTAATAGATTTATCAAATAAATCAAGAACTGCATTATACCCACTTAATAGCTTAGTATATTTCTTCTTACACAAAGTAACATATTCTTCTAAAGTTATATCTAGTTCGCAATTTATATATTCATTTTTTATTTCTTCATAGTATACAGAATTCTCACCATTATTATCTACATCTCTATAAACATCTTTTCTTACTCTAATAGCTTTTTTTATTTCTTGATATACATCTTCTCCATTAGTATCAACTAATTCATCAGCATTAGATATTACATTACGTAAGAAAGCTTTCTTAGAAAAATATAAACTTCTTCCACTATCTCCTAAACGAGAACAAATTGCATACTTAAAACTTCTAGCTAGTTGTTCATCCTTAAAGATAACTGTTAAAGGCATATAATAGTATCTATCTAGAAACTCTGTAAACAAATTCTTTCCTTTTTTATCTAAAGCTAGTTCTTCTAATCCACTAAGTAATTCCCATTCTCCATAATACATAATTAATGGTTTATATACTAATTTAAGACTAGGGATAATATTTTCATTCATCACACTAACCACCTATTCTTTATTCATTATACAATATTTTTTTTAATAATCCAATATATTAAATAACAATACCTACTATTTTAATAATTATATCTATTAAAAATAATCCCCCTATACTATAAAATAATATATCTAACCACTTCTTAGATAACTTATTAATACCTATTTCAAATAATGGTTGCAATATATATAGAAATAATATTCCTCCTAAACCAAATCTAATACTAGGACTTAGTGCTATTCTAGCTTGAAAATTATATTTATAACTAGCATATGTCTGCCAAGGCCAACTACCTAATGTCCATTCACATAAATAAGAAGCACATAGTTCAATAAGTATCGCTATTATCATACATCCTAAAAATACTAAAGGAATCATCAATAACTTTTGTTTCAAATCTTTATCTTTAAGTAATCTTCCTATCGTAAATATAAAAGCTAATGCTCCTACTCCATATACCGGACAATATGGTCCAAATAGAACTCCTCTATTACTAAATCCCCAATGATATACTACTACTTCTAAAAATACCTCATAGCACCAACCAAATACTGCATACATCATAAAATACAAATAATATTTCTTTATCTTTTTTACCACTACTCATCACCTACTATAAGAGTATCAAAAAAATAAAAAAAGTTCTATAAAAATAGAACTTATTTTTGCATTACAGGAATATCTCTTTGCTCAGTTTCTTTTTTTCTTAATTGAACTATTCCTTCATATACTTTATGAGCTTTATCTACACTCAAATCCATCAAAGTATTATCTGGTAACTTAAGCATAAATCTACTAATTGGCATTCCCCATATTATCTCTGGCATTGCATCAGTATTAACTAACCATCCAACATATCTTTTACGCCATTCATTTCTTAAAGTCTCTTGATCAATATTTAAATTATCTCTTATATCAAGTAACCAAGTACTACCATTATCTATTACAGCTGCTAACATATAAAAAATCCCCTTTACGAGGATTT
>CAVAGO010000045.1:0-14531 GCA_963588075.1 bacterium
ATTATCAGCTATACCATCATTTTTAAATTTAAAAATATTTTTAAGTACTATTTCATTATTTTTTACATCAACTATTTCTGATATATCAGTTATTTTTCTTCTACCATCTTTTAATCTAGTAATATGTACTACTATATCAATAGCATCATTTATATATTCTCTAATTGCATTAACAGGTATATCTATACCATCCATTAAAACCATTGTTTCTAGTCTATTTAAAGCATCTTTGCATCCATTAGCATGCAAACTAGTTAAAGAACCATCATGACCTGTATTCATCGCTTGTAGCATATCAAATGCCTCACTACCTCTTACTTCACCAATAATAATTCTATCAGGTCTCATACGAAGTGAATTACGAACTAAATCTCTAACAGTTATTTCACCAACTCCATCATAATTTGATACTTTAGTTTCTAAAGAAATAACATGTTCTTGTGGTAAATTAAGTTCTCTAACATCTTCTATTGTAATAATTCTTTCTTCATTATCAATATAATTACCAAGTATATTAAGTAAAGTTGTCTTACCAGCTGAAGCTCCTCCAGATACTAAAATATTTAATTTAGCTTTAACACAAGCTTCTAAGAATCTTGCCATATAAGGAGTAAGACTTCCATTACCTATTAAATTTTCCATATCAACTATATTTTTTCTAAACTTTCTAATAGTTATAATAGGACACTTCGATAATGGTGGAATAACTGCATTAATTCTACTACCATCTTCCAATCTTGCATCTACCATTGGTTTATTAACATCAATACTCTTCCCAGCTTGTTCAATAAGTCTATCAATAGTTCTTATAATATGCTCATTATTAACAAAAGAAACACTATTCTCTCTTCTTAAAATACCATCTACTTCTATATATATTTCAGAAGGACTATTAACCATTATCTCTGTAATATTATCATCATTCATTAAATAAGTAATTGGTCCAAATCCATTAACTTCTCCATCAATTAAGTTAAATAAACTACTTCTTTCACCAATACTTAAATCAATTCCATATGTTACTTCATCTATTAAATCATTAATAACTTGTTTAGGAACATCTTTATTAACAAAGCCTTTATCACTTAATCTTTCAAGTATCTTAACTCTAAAACTATCTAACATATTTTTATCTTCAAATAAATTATAATCATTAACTTCTCTATTATTTTCTTTTATTTGAACATTAAATTCTTTTAATAATCTTCCCATACTAGTTATCTCCCTCTAATAAATCAGTCGCCATTGTTACAAAAGTTTGATAATCATCACTCATAACATCAGCAAACTTTCTATCTAAAGAAATAATAGCTCCCTTCATAACCATCTTTTCCATATCTTTCAAAAACATTTCTGATGAAATAGTATAATCAATATGATGATTAATTATCTTTCTCATTTCAAAGAAAGTAAAATAAGTTTTAAAAGGATCTCTACTATTATTTAAAAGAATCTTATAATTACCAAAATTTAAATTATCAAATATTGATAATAAAGATCTAATATTCTTTAAATCAATTGGATCATTAGTAATAAAGAATGTTATTTTGTCTACTACATCTAATATAGTAAGATTTATATCATTTAATGCATGATTAGTATCAATTAATACAACATCATAATTACTTTTAGCTTCATTAATTGCATATTCTATATATTTAGCATCTATTTTATTAGCATCTCTAGGATCTATTGGAGCACATAGTATATCAATATAATTATCTACTCTTACAGTATAATCATTAATATTTTTATAATTACCATTTTCTATATCAAATACCATATGAAAGATATTTTTATCCCCTTTTTTATTTAAATAAGCAGCTATTCCCCCACTATATAAATCTAAATCCATAACTAGTACTTTTTTTTCTAGTTGTTCAAATATACCAGCTAAATTAAGTATATTAGTAGTTTTACCTACCCCACCTTTAGCTGAGAAGAAGCATAAACTTTTACCCTTAATATTCTTCATAGAAAAATCACTATCCTTCTATCATTTATAGTTTCTCTACTATATAAAATTATATCATTTATGCAATAAAAAAGATAGTGATTATTCACTATCTATTTATTATTCAAATATAGCAACTAACTCTATAGCAGTTGTAACTACATATTCATCTAAATCAACTTCTATATCATCTAAAGTCCATCCTACTATATTAACTGTCATAGTATTTGGACCTCTTTGATAAGAAACAGATTCAGGTAATCCAGTAATTTTCATTCCTGGTAATATTGATAAAGAACCATTATTAGAAGCAGTTTGCTCTTCTCCTCTATCAGTATAAGAATAATTAGCAGTATAAGTTACAGTTACAAGTTCATCACTATAATGAGGAGTAAGTTTGATATCTCTTGTTAATTCAGTAACAGATAAACAAGCATAATTAGTATCATCTGTACATACATCTAATATAGTACCATCTTCTAAAGACCAAGCTACAAAAGTAGAACCATCACTCTTAGAAGAGATATTTAAAGATATTTTTACAGAGTCATCAAAGTAACCATATGTAGTTAAAATAGTATTCTCATTATTTTCATTAACATAATATACATCATATGTTATTTCAGACCATTGAGAAGTTAATTCGAACTCAAATGTTCCTTGATCAACAGCAGTTTCCCATGACATACTGAATAAATCACCATCTTCGAAAGTAGCATTTCCACCTTCTCCAGTAAGTTGTAATAACCAACCATCAAAGTTATAACCTTCTCTATCAAAATCAAGTGTAGGCAATATACATTCAGAATCAAAAGTACAAGTTATAGATTCAGTAGTATAAGATGAATCAAAATCATGTACAAAGTTAACTGTATAAGATTCTATTTTTTTCCATACAGGAACTAAAACAACATCAGAAGTAACTTTATAAGTATCAGAAGTAATCTCAGTACCACTATCAGTTATCCAGTAATCAACTTCATAACCTAGTTTTTCAACTTTAGGTAATGTTATAGAATCACCATTATTAGCTTCTTTTACAACAGTATCTGCATCTACAAAAGAACCACCATCTAAATAATAAGTAATAATATAATCAGTAACATCCTCTAATACAGGATATAAATGAACGTTATCACCAGCATTAGTAACAAGATTCATTAATTGTAAATTATCGCCATAGAATACATTCCCACCAGCTGATTTAGACCAACCAAGTAATCTTTGATGTTCAAAACTATCACTATTATCTCCTAAACCACAAGTGTCATCGTATTCACAATAAATTTCATTTAACAATTCATTACCTTCACTATCAGCATATAAATAAATAGCATATGTTATAGGACTCCATTTAGCAGTAACTTCAACATCAGCAGTTAAACCACTAACAGAAGTTATTTTAGTATTACCACTATACCAACCATTAAATGTATAACCATCTTTAGTAGGATTTGGTAATACAGAAGTATCTCCAGCAATAAATGTTATAACAGGAGTACCATCAAAAGTACCACCATCTAAATCATATTTAATTTTATAAACTTTACTATTACCCCATTTAGCAGTTAATGTAATAGTACCAGTTGCTTCAATTGTAACTTTATCTCCAGCTTCATATAAAGTACCTTCATACATCCAGCCTTCAAAATCATATCCAGTTTTTGTAGGAATTGTATCAGGCAACTCACAACTAACATATGTACAAGAAACTGAAGAAACAGTACCAACACCATCATTTAAATCGAAATCAATAGTAAATTGTTTAACATTCCATTTAGCTTTTAAAGAAACATCTCCAACATTCTTCAATACAACTGAAGTATTAGTTACATTAGCAGAACCACTAGTAACTTCCCATCCTGCAAATGTATAACCTTCCCTAGTAGGTTCAGTTAAAGTTAAAGTAGTTCCAACAGTAATTACTGAACTATTTTCATTAGTAATTTTTCCACCATTTAAATTATAAGTAACACTATATTGAATCTTTTCAAATACAGGAGTTACATAGAATTTACCATTTGCAGTAGTAGTTAAATTATATACCTTGTCTCCTACAACAGAAGTAGAACCATCAATAGTAGCTTCAATATGATCTAATTGATATCCAGAAGCAAGAACTATCTTAGATAAATCTAAAGTACAGAATTCATCATAAGTACAACCAGATGTACTTAACAAGATATCTGTAGTACCATTATTATAATAAACATTATAAGTATTAGCAGTCCAATTAGCAGTAACAACAGCATCTTCAGCAGTGTTTAATGTAATAGTATTATTACTCAAAG
Source organism: bacterium (assembly GCA_963588075.1). GTDB lineage: Bacteria > Bacillota_I > Bacilli_A > RF39 > UBA660 > Coprovivens. Next base: position 4,246 of record CAVAGO010000045.1, read on the forward strand.
ATAAACTACTAGAAACATCCCAACCGCTAAATGTATATCCTTCCTTAGAAGGAGTAGTTAAAGTAATAGTATCTCCTAACTTCATTTCAGAATTAACAATTGATCCAGTACCACCTGCATAATCATAACTAATATTATAATAAATATCTTCAAGTGTAACTGTTACAGGAACATTAACGTTATTAGCTGTAGTTAAATTCTTAACAGTTGAACCAATAGAATAAGCAGTACTATCTACAGTAGCAGTAATACTCTTAATTTGTTTTCCATCAGCTACAATAATTTTATCTAAATCTAAAGTACAAACACTGTCATATTTACAAGTAGCAGTATTAAGATTAGTTCCATTATAAACTACATTGTAAGTATTAGCAGTCCAATTAGCAGTAATTTCTATATTTGATACAGTTTTGATTATAATTTCACCATTGCTAACAGTAGCATCACCTTTAGTAACTGTCCATCCAGCAAATTGATATCCAACTCTAGTAGGAGTAGAAATTTTATATGTTAAATTAGATGGATCATAAATTGTTGTTGGTGATTGTAACGAAGTAAATGAACCACCATTTAAATTGTATGAAATTGTATAATCACTTGAATTAAATATTGAATATAAACTAAATTCAGTAGTATCTCCAAATAAAGCTTTGAAACTAGCATCAGAAGTATATACTTTTTCACCAGATTCTGCTAATGACCATCCATTAAATGTATAACCTTCTTTTAATACGAAGTAATCAGTAAATTCTGGATAAGTACATTCATTTCCAGCTGTAAAATTACATTCAACTACTTTAGTTTTATTATTAACAGTATCTACATAAGTAATCTTATAATCATAAGCACTCCATGAAGCCTCTAAAACCAAATCACTCTCCACTGGAGTTGAAAAATCATAACAATCATCAGAATTTTCTAAAGTCCAACATACAAATTTATGTCCAAGTTTAGTCGGAGTAGCTGGTTCTTCAATTGTATCTAAGTAATTATAAGTTTTTACTAGATTAGAAGTAACATCATTATTATATCTGAAAGTAATATCATAAGTTTTACCAGAACAACTAGGATCAATACATGAACCATTTACATATAATATTTCAAAATCATAAGAATCTAATTCAATCAAATCACCAGATAATGTATCAAGCCAGAAACCTTCAAATAGTTTATTATAAATAACAAATTCATCTTGCGATTTTATATCTTCTGTCTCAAAACTAGCAGATCCTAACATAACAACAGCAGTATTAACATTACCATCATATAAGTCAGTATATGGATACTTTTCAGAGTAAGTAAACATATGAGCACCGATTATATAACTTCCATCAGGAATTTCTGCTTCTGTCAACATAACAGCATTGGTTTTACCTATAAGAAGGAAAACTGATGCAAATATAAATAATAAATAATTTTTAAATTTTTTCATTAGCTAACCTTCTTTCCATTATAAGTAACACCATTAATTACAACTGAAACCGCAGTTGCTTGATCCCAAACCGTATAAGTTAAGGAAAGCGAACCATCACTAGTAACAGAAGCTGGTACTTGTTTTCCTTTGAATGTAACAGAAACACTATCTACACTAGAAGCTCCAGATACAGATACTATACAAGTTTGAGCATAAGTATCAGGTTTAGTACATGAAACATTGTAAACGATTTCTTGATAAATTTGATAAACCTTCGTATTAGAAGTAACTTTAGTAGTTCCAGGAACGAAATTAGCAGAAGTTGCTTTTGAGTTGGTATTCCATCCTATGAATTTGTATCCTGTTCTACTAGCAGCTTTACAATTTGATGGTAATGTAGCTGTTTTTCCAGATTCAACAGTAACATAACCACACCAAGTACCATCATATGTATAGAAATCTACGTTATAAGTTGTAGCTTTAACTTCTTGCCATTGCGCTGTCAATGTAATATCTTTTGTAACTGCAGTCGAGAAGTCATATGCTTTACCATCTAAGTACCATCCTAAGAATGTATAACCGCTCTTTGTTGGATTCTTACTAGGTTTACTAGCTTTCTTACCTTCTTCAACAGTTTGTGTTTTAGCGTTTCCACCAGTTCCACCATTTAAACTAAATTTAACTTTATATGTTGTAACCGCTTCGCCAGGTTCTTCTGGTTCTTCAGGATCTTCACTAACAACTTCCCAAATTGCAACTAATGTAATATCACCATTAACAACTTGAGTAAAATCATAAGTCAATCCATTTAATTGCCATTCAACAAATGTAAACCCATCTCTAGTTGGAGGTATTGGTGCATTACCAGTCGTTCCTTCTTGAACAGTAATTGGTGTTACAAGAGTTCCGCCACCGGTAGAGAACGAAATTGTATAATAATTAACATCCGGTTGCATAACTTCCCATTTTGCTTTTAAAGTAACATCTCCTGTTACATCACTAGCAAAATCATACAGCTCATCACCGAGCATCCATCCAACAAAGATATATCCTTCTCTTGTTGGTGCTTCCGGTTGTTCGATTTTATTTCCTTCTTCAATTTTTAATGCAGCAATAGCAGTACCACCATCACTATCAAATGTTATATTATAACTTTCTAAAACTTCAATTTCTTTAGTAGTTGGTCCAAAACAAAAAAGTGCAATTATTACCACACAAAAAACCAATAACAAAGTATTTAGAATTAAAGTCTTACTTTTTTTACTTTCCATCTAATACCACACTCTCTATATTATTACTAAAATTATAACATTTACTTTTTGAAATGTAAATTAAAATAACTAATATATTTTATTAATATTTTTCTCACAAATTCCAAATCTTATACCAAATCAAAAAAGAAAGATAAATCTCTTTATCTTTCTAATACTTCTATAATAGCATCATCTAATATTTTCAAATTATCTCCAATAGTATAAATATAATCATCGCCATATTGAAGATTTAAAGCATCAAACGCCTCTTCAATAATCTTCACATCCAAAGTAAATATATCTAAATAATTAAGAATTAAATCTTCAATAAAATAAACTCTCTTACTCTTTAAGTACTTATATACTTTCATAAAATTTTCATATTCTATAGTATCTAAATATTCATTAGTATACTTATCCAGTAATAATAAATAATCTTCATCTTTTAATATTTCTTGTAAAAACATTTTAAAGCCTCTTTCCTAAAGTACCATAATTATTTATTAAATCATCTCTTGATATATTATATTTACTTATTAAATTAGCATCAGCCATATTAAATATTTCATGTACTTCTTTATCATCAACTATAGATAATCCATTACTAAGTAAGAAATTTACTTTAGCTTCAAATTCTAAGTAAGATAGATGTTTAACTTTAGTCGCATATTTACGAGGATTAATATTTATTTGTTTAAATAGATTCTTTATATCAGCATAATTCTTATTAATATCCCAAATCATTCCTATTTTATCAAGCAATACAACTTTTTCTTCATCTAATTCTTCTCTATTATACTTTTTCCTTTGTAAATAAATCCAAGTACCTAAATTATAACCATTTTCATCTTCAGTAATTCCATCACTTGTTTTAAAGTCAGTCTTAATATTTAAATGATGATATGTTTGATAGAAGTTATATGCTAATTTATAAGCATCCTCCCATGATTTTGGAGTAAACTTATCTGACCAATCAAAAGATATACTATTTAGTTTAGCTATTTTATCATTACTTAATTTACCTTCTTTATATTTTACTTTTTGACGACTCGCCCACATACCTAAATTATAACCATCTTCATCTTCAGTAATTCCATCAAATGTCTTAAATGTTCTACTTACATTAGTATGTTTATATTCATTATAGAAATTAACTAGTAATTGATAATTTTCTTCCCAAGTTAAACCTTTTTTAACTTTTTTTATCTCCCAATTAATTTTTAATACATTTAATAAACTTATTTCTCGTTTACTTAATGAGCCATCTCTATATCTTACCTTTTGAGCATATACCCAATTGCCTAACGGATAACCATCTTCAGTAACATAACTCTTTTTAACATCTAAATTACCAAATTCTTTATAATATAAGACTGCATAAACATAAGATTCTTCCCATGTTTTTAAAACTTTCCACTCAATACCTATTTCTTCTAATAGTTCTTGTCTCTCTTTGCTTAAGATGCCAAGCTTCTTTTTCCTTCTTTGTTGAACTAACCAACTTCCTAAAGGATAACCTTTTTCATTCTTAGTAACTCCATCTAATGTTTTAAAATGATAAGGAATTCTTAAATTACCATTAGCTTCATAATAACTTTTTGCCATCTCGTATACTTCTTCAAAACTTCTACGATATGACCAAACCATTCCTATACTATCAAGTTTATCTATTTTATCTTGTTCTAATTCACCTTTATTAAATAACTTTCTTTGATAAGTAATCCATTCACCTAAAGCATAACCATATTGATCATAATTAACTCCATCATCAGTTTTAAAGTTTCTATTAACATTTAAATTCTTATAAGCATCAGCATAATTCTTCGCTAATTCAAAAGACTCTTCCCAACTCTTTGGTACAAAAATGTCTTTTATTTTCATTAAAGCTTCAAATAAATCTTGATCACTAAATTCTACATCAAAAGCATTTTCAGTTATTTCAATATTTCTTGGTATATTAGGAGTTAAATTCTTATATAATCTCATTCTGTGTTTTAACTCTGTAACTAAATCTCTAATAAAAGTATAATTGCCTACTAAATCTATAATAACTGGTGCTACCATTCTTTCAATCATATCATCTTTTGACATATCATCATTAATAGCAATACCTTTTTCTTTACACATCGCCTTTATCTGATCTAAAGAATACTTTTGATATTCCTTAACTTTTTCACAAGTATCTCCTCTAACAGATAAAGCTCTACCTATTTGTTCAAAGAAAACTATATCTGACTTAGTTTCTCTTCCTAATATAACTCCATCTACATTTGGTGCATGAACACCTTCATTGTATTGATTTATCGCAAACATAATTCTTAGTTTACCATCAACACTATTACCATTTATATCAATATCGTTATAAAAACATTTCCTACTAGTTTTACCTTTATCAGTTTCTTCACTAGTTGAAACATAAAAACATAAATCTTCTTCCTTAAAGCCGTTATCTAAAAAATATTTTTTTGTCTCATCCATTATCGAATAAACATCATTAACACCATCTTTAGATACCGCTGGACAAAAATAGATATATTTACCATCTGGTTTTATATTATTTTTTAATAATTCGTTAACTTTATCAGAAGTAGAAACTCTTCTTTTTACATCATGTAATATTTGTAAAATATTTTCTAAATCATCATTTTTAATAACCTTAGAAGATGCTCGTTTTTCTAACATATCTGCCATTTTTTCCAATTCTAAGTGAGCACCTTTATATACCGGAACTGGCAACACACCATCTAACATTGCATCTACTAAATCATAAGTACTAACTATTTTGTCAGAGAACAATTCATCACTATTAGGTTCTGCTAAATCTCTTTCATAAGCAGTTCCTCTATCTCTAATTGAATAAGCACTCATTCCAAATATCAATAATTCTGGATGTGTTTCAAGAATTGTCTCTATTCTCTCGCCCCAAACCGGCGCCCCAATATGATGAAATTCATCTAATATCATCATATCTATACCCATTTCTTTTAATTCTTTTGGTGTCATATTAACTAAAGATGCATAATTCATAAACTTAACATGACCAAAATCTTTTTCTATATCTACATCTGGATTTTCACCAATAACTTCTTTTATATGTTCGATAATACTATTATATGGAGTAAAAAATACTATATTTTTATCTTTATTATCTAAAGCTAATTGTAAAGCATTTAAAGTCTTACCTGTTCCAGTAGCATGAATAATACCTACTATCTTTTCACCTTCATCAAATGCTTTTTTCACCTTTTTATATGATTCTAAATTATGATCGTAAAGTCCTAATACATTATTCTTCATCATCCATCTTTATTAATTCAATTAAATCATCTTTATAAGAAATAAATACTTTGTCTTCGCGATAAATCTTACAATTATCTTGATTTTGTTTTTGTATTATTTCAATTATTTCATCATCTAATTGAACTTTAAAACCTATCATATCTAAATCATCATTAGGTACAAAGATTTCCCTTACCTTACCAATCATAAAAATCAGCTCCATATTATTATCTATTAATATAATAACAGATTTTTATTAATTCTTAAATCTAAATTTTGCATTATTTAAAGGTTTATCTTGTTCACCTAAGAATTCTATTGGTTCATAATCAAATAATAATTCTTCTTCATCTATAAATTTAAAGTAATCATCTACTGTATAAGGTGTTGTATAATCAGCTTCACCCAACCATTCATAGTAAAGACCATTTCTATAAGACAAAGCAAAACCATCTAAATAGTTTTTTAAATTCTCATCAGTTGCTACTACATAGCCTTTTTTTAATATTTCTAATGCTGTCTTCTTTCTTGATTCATCCATCATCATATAAACTCCTGGATTACATCCGTTAAGACCTAAAACTCCAAGTCTATTTATTAAATTAGAATCTAATGTAAAAAATTGTCTATATGTAGGATCAACTATATATCTAACACCATCTATTTTAATTAAACAAAAATAATGAAAACCATTTCCTCTATATAACTTATATTCATCAATAAAAGCAGGAGGTAATTTAATTATCTCATATGAAATATTTAATGCATCACAAAGAAGACCAACTATATTACAAGCCAACTTACAATCATTAGTTAAATGTAGTTTATTAAAATCTATTATTTCTTCTGCTTCTTCATCTTGATGAGTTTCATATAATCTAACTCTTGTAAACCATACTAAATAATCTACTAAGTCCTCTTTTTTTATATCTACAATACTCTGATTAGTAAATCTTAAATCAAGTAGATCAAAATCCGGATTACTTTCTACTATAAAAGTACTCTCACATAGACTTTCGCAATCTAAAACTCTATTTCTTAATTTTTCATAAAAGAAATTACCTTTGCCTTTACATATCTGTGCTGCCGCACTTTTCATTGCTAAATAAGCAGCATCAAGTTCTATAACTAAAGAATAATAATTATCAGCTACCATCATATTGTTATAACATTCATTTAATCGTTTCATATAATCAGAAACAGATAAAAGAGAAATTGCTCCTTTAATCACACGTTTCGCCATATAAATCCCCCTAATTCGCCCTAGTATTATAATAAAAAACTTCTAATAAAGCAATTTAAAAGAAAAAAAGTTCATCTCTGAACTTTTATTGCTCTTTAGTTAATTTCTTTCCATCTTCAACAGCATATTTTTGTTCAAGTTCTACAATTAGTGAAACTAAATTCTTTTCAACAAAATCTTTTGCATCTTTTTTATTAGAATGTCCAATAAATGCACAAGCTGATAAACCAGATCCAACAAAAGCTGAAGCAATTGAAGCAACTATTTCATTACTTAAACCAGCAGTAAATAATACAACACTACTAATAGCAGTAGCTCCTTTAACAAGGTTAGCCCCTCTTTTTAACCTTTTACCCTCATCTGTTGAATAATACATTTTTTCTAATTCTGAATAAAACTTCTTAGTTGGATTATTCAATAATTTTATAACTTCTTTAGCAACTTCATCATGTTCAATAGGCAATATTTGATCTTCAAATACATATTCACTAAATACATCAAGAGCCGTATTATAAGCTTCTTCAGCTAATCAACCATCTTCAATTCTCTTTATCGCCCAATGGTTATAATTATGTAATTCAGATCTATAAGTATTTATAGCATTTAAAAACCATTTCATATAAGTTTCATCACTAGTCAACTTTTCATCAAAAACTATTTCATCTTTATATTCTTTCCCAGTTCCATATTCAACTTTATAAATTGTAATAACACCATCTTGAAAATCAACATTATCAATTAAAGAATATGGATTTAATTTATCTTTAACATAATCTAAAAGATCATAACGTGACATCAACTTACTAGTATCATTTCCTAGTATCATTACTCTATCATTAACACTCTTAACAGTTATTTTCATATACGTCCCCCTAATAACTAAGAAAATTATATAAGAAATACAACCTAAAAGCAAATTTTTCAATGAAAAAAAGACTATTTAAATAGCCTTAATTTCTCTTTAAGATATCTCTTGCAGCAACTAAACCAGTAGCAGCAGCTGTAACTATATTACCTGCTTTACCAGCTCCATCACCTACAAAATAAATATTATCATTTTCTAACTTAAAGTTATTATCTGTTTCAATCTCATTACTAAAGAACTTAATTTCTGGTCCATATAGTAAAGTATCATCATTAGCAACACCAGGAATAATCTTATCTAATGTTTCTAATCCTTCTAATATATTAGAAATAATTCTATGTGGTAATACTAAAGCTAAATCTCCAGCTACACAATCTTTAAGTGTAGGTTCAATAAATCCTTTATTAATTCTATGCCATTCACTTCTTCTACCATTTTTTAAATCTTTAAGTGATTGAATAATTGGTTTACCATCACCTAATACATTAGCAATTCTCGCAATAGATTCGCCATAAAGACGAGTATTAGTAACTGGTTCAGTTAAATTAACTTTTGAAATAAATGCAAAGTTTGTATTATTAGATTTAACCTCTTTTAAAGCATGTCCATTTACACAAATAAATCCATAATAATTTTCTTTAGCTACAAATCCACCAGGATTAGTACAGAAAGTTCTTATTTCATCTCCATAAGTATTAGTCTTAATAAAAATAGTTGGATCATAAATAACATCAGTAATTTCTTGCATTATTTCTTTTCTAACTTCTACTCTAACACCTATTTCAATACTTTGAGATAAATAAGGAATTTCATATTTATCAGCTAATTCTTGTATCCATTTAGCTCCTGTTCTACCAGGTGCTACTATTACATTCTTACCAGTTAATACAGTTTCTTTCTTACCTGTAACATAAGTTACTTCATGATTATCTGTATCAATAGTCTTAATATCAGTTACATCAGCTCTATCAATTAATGTAACACCATTTTCTTCTAAGTAATCACAAATACCATCTATATACTCAGGTAAATGATCACTACCTAAATGTTTTTGTTTAATAACTAATAACTTGGCTCCAGCTATTGCAACTTTCTTCTTAATCTCATTAGCTTCATCCATATTACTTGGATATACTTCAGCATCCATTTTAAACTTATTAAATATTTCTTCAGTTTCATCAATTAACTTATTAGCTACACTCTCTGGCATATACTTAGTTAAATCACTCTTACCTAATCTAGGTATAAAGTTTAATTTACCATCACTAAATGTTCCTGCTCCACCATATCCAGCAAGTATTGCACAAGGATTACAGTTTTGGCAAGGAATCCCCTTTTTATTCATTGGGCATACTCTATTTTTTACTCTAAAACCCTTATCTAATATTGCAATTTTTAAATTTTTATTTTTACTAATTAATTCATAAGCACTAAATAATCCTGCAGGACCAGCACCTATTATTATTACATCATACTTCATTTTCTCTACCCTCCAAAACCATTTTACCATAGAAAAAGACTATTCTACTAGTCTTTTTTCAACACATGTCCTCTTTCCAATAATAGATTATCTAATGTATAAAGTAATCTATATACATGATTAACATCTTTACCATTCATAAACTCTCTACCAGTTAAATCAAACATATACATTAATTCTTTCTTAGTACTACCACTAAACATCTTATACTTCTTAATTAATTGAATTGCTTTCTCTCTATTAAGACTCTCTAAAGTAATATAATCACTTCTCGTACTCTTTAATAAATCATTTAATATTGTATAATTAACACCTGGTACAACTCCTGTAAGTCTTCTTGGATTTTCATACTTCTCAAAGTATCTTAGATAAAATTGCTTATGATAATATGTCATCTCTTCACTATGTAATTCATAATATCTTTTTATCTCTTCATAACTAAATGTATGTCCCTTACGTATTCCATCTTGGTACTTACATATACTAAGCATTAAGTAGTTAGCTCCCTTATTAACTGAAGATTCCTTAACACCTAAATCTAACTTCTTAATTATCTCCGGAATACTCATTCTTAAACCATCATTCATACCATGAAATAAATCAAATATTTCAATCGTCTTATCTAGTTCACCATAGAATGGTAAATCATCTTCATACCTAACTTTCATATAATAATCATAATCAAATTTCTTAGTCTTCGGATTATTAAGTAAATCAAATATCGTAGTTTTAATTCTTCTAACTATACCACC
>CAVAGO010000045.1:14541-16163 GCA_963588075.1 bacterium
CCCATTTTTTCAAATCCAACATTATACTCAGCCGCTAATGCTTCTACACTAATCCTTTGAACAAAATATTTATCTATAATTATTCGATCACTATAACTAAAATATTTCAAATTAGGTAATATATCTACTTCATAGTTTATACTACCTTCTATTTCTTTATTTAAATATTTAAAAATACTTACTATAGCTCTTTGATATCTTCTCGTAATACTAGCTCTAGTATCACCTAATACTTCAGGTAACTCAGGCATTCTCATAAAAGGATATCCCTTTAATTCAAATAAGTAACATATTATTTCTCTTTCTTTATTAGATATTGGTAAATGAATATCATCTAATAATTTATCCATCTTATCTCTATCTATAAACATATAATCAGGTTGTTTAATTCCTATCTTTCTTCCTTTAACTCCCCAAATAACATTTTGAAACAATCTATAATAAGCATTTTTTGTAACTTTAAGTTTCTCTCTTATCTCTTCAGCAGTATATCTTTTACCTTCTAGATTAAACTTATTCTTAAATCCATAATATAAACTAGCTACCTCTTTTTCCCTAGTATCTAAAACGCTATCGCTAATATGGCGATTCACTTCCGCCAAAATATCTCCTTCATTTATAACCACATTTTTTATTCGATAACTATAATATAATTTATTAAAATGAGCTATATATCTATTAACTTCATCTTTATCTATTCCCAACTCTTCTCCAATAATAGAATTCTCCATATGATAGATAAATCTATATTTTAAAACAGTCTGTTCCTCTTCTGAAAAACTATCAAAGTATTCAAAAACATCTTCTAATTCTTTTTTTGATATTTTAAAAGCTTCACTTACTCCAAATCTATAGTTATCTATCTTCCTTATACCTTCAGTTATTATATTAGAAACTCTATATCTAGTAAGTCCCATCTCTTCTGCTATTTCTCCATAATCCATATCATCTATCAAGAAAAAACTCAGTACTTCTCTAGTCTCAGGTACAAATTCATAACTATAATCCTTTACATAAGGTATATAAATATTCTTATCTATATCTATTTTTTGACCTCTTCCAGTATAAAATATAATCGCTGCATCTCTAGCTTCCCTTATTAAATCATGCATCTTTATATAATCCATATTATACATCGTAGCCATCTCTGAAATACTTAAAGGTTTTCCATTAACTCCATAAGCCAAATCTAATAATTCTATCCTAAAAGGAGTTAACTTCGAACCAAATTTCTCTTTAAATTCTAAGTATTCTTCCTTACCAAAATTATTATCAAAAAAACGATATATATTATAGTAAGTTCTCTCTAATCTATCTATTAAATAATGATATCTATATTTTAAAGAACTATCTTTGTATGAAGTTTTAAATTCACTTTTATCTCTCTTATTAAAATAATAACACTCTAAAAACAATCTTTGTTCTTCATTCAACTCATCTTTAATTCTTAAATAAACTTCATACAACTTATGTTTAGGTACATCAGTACTTCTTTCTTTATATCCAAAAACACTTAAATTAATATCAGCTAAAAACATCTCTTCATACATCTTATGACTTCTTACTGGAATCTTATAGAATCTCTCTATTAATTCGTATTCATCATGTGTTAAAGTATATCC
>CAVAGO010000046.1:0-16049 GCA_963588075.1 bacterium
AGAGATAATATACTCAATTTCAGTCTTATCATTATCTTTATCTAATTCAAGATATTTTATATTCGTGAAATATTTAGTTGAGATATCTTTTTCGATACTTAGTTTATCTTTAATAGTTTTTTTATATTTTTTATAACTGAAATCCTCTACTTTACTAATAGTCATATAATCAATGTTTTCTTCTATATCTAGATGGTACATTCTACTACTTTCTTCATTGTCTTCTCTACACCAGATACCGGGGATTGTAAAACTTATATTATTATAAGTTTCTTCTTTGGTATAAGGAAATTCGATTAAATAGGAATAATCGCTTTCTTTGGTAACGTAGAAATATGTACTATTATTGTTTTCAATTACATTGTCTTCTGCTAATGTTTGAATACTAAATTTATTGTTATTTAAAGAGATAAATGTTGATGCTATTACTTGATCATTTTTGATGACAATTATTTCTTGGATATTATCATTTACTTCGTTATCTTTTATAAAACGACTAGTTATACCTATTTCTTTTTCGATATCTTCTTTTGAAGTATATGGATGTATTATGTAAGCTTTGTCATAATCAAATGGTATTAAGTTAGTTATTTCTTTATTATTTAGTTTTTCTTTTATATGAGTAGTTAGTTTGTAATTGTTATATACTATGTAAGGATTTAGATATATTATAACTAGTAAGATTGTGATAAAGGTGGCAGTGATGATTATTTTTATTTGTTTTTTTGAAGAGGTCTTTCTCTTGTCTTTAGTAAAGCCGATGATAATTAAAATAATCGATAAAATACCTATTGGTATATAGATAAATGTTGGTATTTTAAAATAGAATTTATCAATAGCAGTCATAATAAAGAATATTAGAATACCAATACTACTTAAGATAGTTTTATCTTTTATTTTAGTCTCTTTATATATTTTTTTATTTTCTTTTATCATATTATTACCTCTTTAAGTTAGTATAGCATAGAAAGAGATATCAAGTACAAAATAAAAAGATGATATTTTGTATCATCTTAGCCATTAAATGAAGCATCTACATAGTAGATTGGTTTTCTATCTTGAACACATTTCTTTTCCCAATCTGTCATGATATTACCTTTTACTGGGTTTTCATCGTTATGTAAGTCAAGACTTACTTTATCAAAAACATACCAGTATTGAGATAATGATTGTAGGGAATATTGGAATAATCCTTTGTTATCAGTTTTTAAAATAATACGTTTATTCTTTTTGAAGATTTTATCGTATAGTCTTAAATATCCTTCGTGAGTAAATCTTTTTTTCTCGTCATGAGCTTTTGGCCATGGTTCAGAGAATGTTAAATAGATAGTTGATATTTCTTTACCAAAGATATTATCGATATCGTGAGCATCAGCACAGATTAATCTTAGATTTGGAATATCTTGGTTATTTAGTTTTTGAACGGCTTTAACTAGTTGGTCATCACTTATTTCTAAACCAACAAAGTTTATTTTAGGATTAGCTTTTGCCATATTAATGATAAAGTCTCCCCTACCTGTTCCTAGTTCTAAGTGAATTGGATTATTATTACCGAATTCTTCATTCCATTTATTTTTATTACTAGTTGGATTTTGAATCATATAGCTAGATCTATTTATTATTTTATCTGCGTCTTTAAATGATTTATATTGCATAGTTTTCACTTCCTTATTTAATTATACCATATATTAATTAATATTTTATTAGTTTGTTTCTGAACTTAGAGTTAGTTCAATTAGTTCTTTGATTAATTCATCTAATTCGTTTTGTTTTTCAGTTATTTCTTCTTTTAATTCTATAATACTTTCTTGGATTGTGTTTATTCTTTCTTCTTTTGTCATAATGTTTTACCTTCTTTTGCTGCTTTTAATAACGCCAGTTGTTCTTGAACCATAGCTATCTTTTTATCAAGATTAGCGCGACGTCTTAGTAGTTCTTGTTCCTCTTCTTCAAGACTTTTAATCATCATTTCATCTACTACTGGATTAATTGGTTCTTGAATTGGAGTTTTTACTTTTGGAGGAGTAATTAATTCTTTTTTACTATTATAATACTCAACTAGTAAAGATAATTTAATTCTTAAGTCTTCGATTTCGTTAATACCGATACCGCCTACTCGGATATTCTTACTGTACATGTCGGTAATTATTTCACCTAAAGTTTTTGGTTCTCTTAAAGTTCTACTAATATAATGAGCTACTGAACTAGCTTGTCTTTTTTCGAGACCAACGGCACGTAATGTTGTAAATACTTTCGTAAATGGAGTTGAATCATTTCTAGTTATACTAAATGGACTTATTTCTTTTGATAAATAAATATCTAGTAATAAGTCAGCTTTTAGATACTGGAATCTAATCAATTCGATAATTGCTCTTGCAGTAGCGTTAGCATCTTTATCAAACTCAGGAAAAACTAAAGAATCATTATCATACTTAATAAATAAATCTTCTAGGGTATTTACTCCATTGGATTTTATTCTATTATATGTTGCTTTATTTCTTGAATACACCCAGAATCTTGTTAGAGATTCAATTTTTATATTAGAATATTCTTTGTATTTATTTGGTTCCATTATAATCCCCTCCGGAATTAGTAATAGATATTTAATAATAATTTGGCTATTTTGTCAATTTCTTTTAAAAAAAGAATTGATTATTCAATTCTTTGGGTTATTTAGAGTTATTAATTTCTTTTTTTATTACTAGAGAAAAACAAATACCGATAATTAAGACTGAAATACCTGTTCCGATTAAGATAATTTTAGATATAGTTGCTGTTTGAGCGATTAAACCTAGTAATGTAAGGATGATGAAGATGACAATACAGACTACTTGGATGATAACTTTTAATCTTTGTAGAACTTTATTATTCTTTTCTTCTAATTCTTTTAAGTATAGTAAGTTATCTTCTGCTTTTTTGATGTAATTTTTATCATCAATTTTTTCACCGCTTATTAATTCGTTTACTGTTATATCTAGTTCATTACATAGTTTAGACATTATAGAAACTTCTGGTAATGATTTGCCATTCTCCCATTTTGAAATAGTGCTACTTGAGACTTTAATTAATTCTCCTAGTTCTTTTTGACTAATATTTTTGTTGTTTCTACATTCGCTGATAAATTTACCAATTTTTTCTTTATTCATATTTACTTCTCTCCTAGCTTTTTTAACTTATATGTTTATTTTAACATAAAGTTTTGGAGTCGAAAACTAATTTTAATATACTGAGAAAGATTAAGATAGTTAGAAACACAAAATAAAAAGCGAATTGTAATAATTCACTTATATGATATTAAGATGTTCTAAAAGAATTTTGATACCGATTAAAATAAGTATAATGCCTCCAAATACTTGAGCTTTCTTTTCATATTTAGAACCAAATTTGTTACCTAGTTTTACCCCAATGAAAGACATAATAAAGGTAGTTATACCAATAATTAATGCTGATACAATAATATTAACTTTTAAGAATGCAAGAGTTATTCCGACAGCCAGAGCATCAATGCTTGTAGCTATTGCTAGCGGTAACATAGTTTTTAAATCAACAGCATCATTACAAGACTCGCTACCGTTAGAAAGAGCGTCGAACAACATCTTAGCTCCGATTGTAGTTAACAGAACGAATGCTATCCAATGATCTATTTGAGTTATTAAACTTTCAAATGTGTTACCAAGAAAGTATCCGATAACTGGCATTAAGCCTTGAAAAATACCGAAATATAAACCAATAATTATACCTTTTTTGGTATCAAATTTTTTCATTGATAAACCTTTACAAATTGCTGTTGCACATGCATCCATAGATAAACCTATTCCTGTTAAGAGTATTTCTACAAATCCCATAAATTTTCCTTCTTTCTTAGTATTAGCACAAAAAAGACTTATTCACACTACAAAATGAGCGCAAATAAGTCTCGTTATTTAAAATAAAGCCAGAATGAATATCAGTATGTTGACTTTACTACATAATATGCTAACTACTCCCTTATTTATGAATTAATTTTAACACTTTAGAATAAAAAGTTAAAGACTATAAATAGTATGAAATTGTCTTTTTTCGCCAATAGTAGTAATGGTGATAATATGAAATATATTAATGAATTCTTTTTATATTCTATTTTCGGCTACATAATGGAAACTTTATTATATTTGTTTCTTAAAGTTAAGAAACAAAGTGGATTTTTGTATTTATGGTGGACACCATTTTATGGGACTGGTGTTCTTATTAGTTTTTATATTTATAAAGTTTTTAATAAGAAGATATTCAATAAAGTTACAAGGAACATTCTTTTATTCATTACCTACTTCTTAGTCTTTTCTGTTTTAGAATACTGTGGTGGAATTATTTTAGAAATGATTTATGGTTATGCTTTTTGGAATTATAGTAAAATACCATTACATCTTGGTAAATATATTTCAGTTCCGACTTCTTTAGGCTGGGCAGTTTTTGCTTTTGTTTATGTTTTCGTTATTAAGAAATATACTGATAAAATGATTAAATATATTCCTGAGTGGTTAACTAAAGCACTAGTTGTAACATTTATTTTAGATGTTATTTTTTCTTTATTAAAAGTTGTTATTTAAAATATAACAATTTTTTATAAATACCTAAATTTATTTTTTAGTTAATTTATTTTTTCTAAAAAAGTTGAATTGCCTAGTCAAAAAAATTCGAAATGGTATCAAACTATTTTTTTGATACTTTTTTATACTATCAAAAACTAAAAGTGGTCATTTTACAATAGTTTACTAATATGTTAGAGTGTGGTCGATATATTTGATGAAACACTTTCTTTTCTGTGGAATTCTTGTATCTTCAATGGGGAGGTAATGGGAAAGTGTGGTGTAATTATGAATCAAAGAGATAAAAGTTTCTTCTTAGTTATTTTTATGCTTATTATCATAATTATTATTTTGTTATTAAAGTAACAAAAAAGGTTTAAGTAAAATACTTAAACCATCCCTCTACAGAAAAGATATTTGATTGTGGATTCAAATATATCATTTTTTATGATTTATTTCTGTAATTTTATTATAACATATATTATATTTTAATTGAATAAGTTATTAATCATTTTACCTTGTTCGCAATGTTTATAGAATTCTTGGACATTTAAACCTGGTGATGATGTTTCATATTCTCTCAGAACTAAGTTCATTTCATTATATTGATTTTTTAACTCGGTAGTAATGAATTTGTTTCTTACATCAATTAATAAATCTTTTATATTTGGATATTCGTGAATACCTTGATATTTTTGCCAAGCATGCTCAAACCAATAATACTTATTATTCTTTTCATATACTAAGAAAGTATGGGTTGGACATTTATTATTGTCATAGTGAACTATGAAATAAGTTTTTATATTATAGTCAGTTTTTTTAAAATAATAACGTTCTAGTTCTACTTGATCCCAGCATACTCCTACTCTGTTATTAATTACTTCTTGAGGAGATTGAAGTTTATAAATACTAGAAAATGTTTCATCTACTTCAAGATGTTTTTGATTATTCGAATCTATCCAACCATAATTTATATCTTTCATTAAATTCATTATTTCTTGGTCAGTTAGTTTGTTTGACATAGTATCACTCCGTTATGAGTTTATTATAGCATAGAAAAAGCAGATAAAATATCTGCTTTAGATTCCTTCACCAGCGAATTGTTTAGAATATAGTTCACTGTATTTACCTTTTTTGCTTAGTAATTCTTCGTGGTTACCCATTTCTACTATTTGACCTTGATCCATTACTACTATTAGGTCAGCATCTTGGATAGTAGAAAGACGATGAGCGATGATTAAACTAGTACGATTTTTCATTAATTTAACCATAGCATCTTGGATATGTTTTTCAGTACGAGTATCTACTGATGATGTTGCTTCATCTAGAATAAGAATTTTTGGTTTTGATAGGAAGGCACGACAAATAGTTAGTAATTGTCTTTGACCTTGACTTAGATTGCTTCCTCCTTCAGATAGAACTGTATCATATCCATCTTTCATTTGATTAATAAATGTATCACAGTTACATTCTTTAGCTGCTTTATACATTTCTTCATCTGTTATATTAGGATTTGCATATTTTAAGTTGTTTCTTATTGTATCATTAAATAATACTGTGTCTTGTAGTACTATACCGATATTGTCTCTTAGTTCTTTAGATGAAATATCCATTATATTAGTACCATCTATTTTAATAGCTCCGCTATCGATGTTATAGAAACGCATTAGAAGATTTACTATGGTAGTTTTACCACTTCCTGTTGAACCAACTAAAGCTACTTTGTGACCGTTATAGACATCTAAAGTGAAATCAGTTATTACTTGGTGGTCTTTTACATATGAGAAGTTAACGTTTTCAAATGATATTAAACCTTTCATATTCTTCATAGTTTGAGTACCTGATTTATCTTCTAGTTCTTCATCTAGAATAATGAATACTCTTTCTGATGAAGCTAGGGCTGTTTGGAATTGACCATATAATTGAGCGATTTCATTGATAGGACGTGCGAATTGTTTAGCGTAGATTATGAATGCTGAGATAATACCTACTGAGATGATTCCTTTGAAAGCGAAGTAACCACCAAATAAGGCGATAATTACAAAACCGATATTATTTATACAATTCATTAAAGGTCCCATTGAACTACCAAGTATTTCAGCGATGATTCCTGTTTTAGTTAGTTCATCTGAAGTTTCTTTAAATTCTGAGATAACTTTTTGTTCTTTAGAAAATGCTTTTACTGTTTTATGACTAGTAACCATTTCTTCAACTGTACCATTTAATTTACCTAAAAGAATTTGACGTTTTTTAAAGAATCCTTTCATAGCTTTTGTTAAAACTTTTGTAACAAGTAATGTTAAAATTACGATAACCATTGAAAGAATTGCTAATTGCCAACAAGTTATAGTCATCATAATTACTGTACCGATGATTGTTAAAATACCAGCGAATAAAGAACCTAATGATTGAGCAAGAGTGTTTGATATATTATCAACGTCGTTAGTCATTCTACTCATAATGTCTCCGTGAGAGTTGTTATCGAAGTAACTTATTGGAAGATTTATTATTTTCTTAAATAAGTCGTTACGCATTTTTAAGACGATGTTTTGAGATAGTTTGGCACTTACTAAACCTTGAACTAGATTAAAGATTGATACTATTATAAACATGATAATCATCATAAATAGAATCATTGGTAGTTTTGCAAATAAACCACCATCTACTAAGTCAATAGCATTACTTTGTAATCTTGGAGTTATTACTTGACAGACTACTGAGACTATTATGGTAATAAATAAAGTGATTACTATTTTAGATTCTGATTTGAAGTAAGACATTAATCTAACTAGCGTTCCTTTACTATTTTTAGCTTTTTCTCCACCTAGA
Source organism: bacterium (assembly GCA_963588075.1). Classification (GTDB taxonomy): domain Bacteria; phylum Bacillota_I; class Bacilli_A; order RF39; family UBA660; genus Coprovivens. The sequence goes on from CAVAGO010000046.1 coordinate 7,395, forward strand.
AGTCCTTGTGGGCCTCTTGGGCCACGGCCTGAGAAATTCATTTGAAGTTCTTTTTTATTAGTTTGATTACTTTGAGTTACTTGAACATTCATTTTAGCTATTTCATTTAGGTCTTTACTTGTGATAAATCCTTCTTTGATAGCTATTTTTTTATTTTTAGTGAGTTGGTCTTGAGATTGTTTACTTAAGATACCGTTCTTCTTGTATTCATTTTTTAATTCTGTTAGAAATGTGTTCCATTCTGTTTTATTCATTAGAAGCACCACCTTTCAATTGAGAATTATAAATTTCTTGGTAAACTTTACTTTTTTTGATAAGTGTATCGTGGTTACCGATGTCGACTATTTTACCTTTGTCTAGGACTACTATACGATCGGCATCTTTTATAGAAGCGATTCTTTGTGCAATAATTATTTTTGTAGTGTCTTTGTATTCTTTTTTAAGAGATTCATATAATTTACTTTCTGTTTTTAAGTCTAGAGCTGATGTTGCATCATCAAATATTATTATCTCGGCATTTTTTAAGATACATCTAGCTATATTGATTCTTTGTTTTTGACCACCACTTAAACTCATACCTTTTTCTGCTACTAAAGTGAAGTAATCATCTTTTTTACTTTCGATAAATTCTGATGCTTGAGCTATATTGGCTGCTTTTTTTACTTCTTCTAGGCTTGCATCTTCTTTGCCCCAAGTTATGTTTTCGAAGATTGTTGTAGAAAAGAGTTCGCTTTTTTGAAGAGCAACAGATATTTTGTTTCTTAGTGATTCTAAATTATATTCTTTAACGTTTATGTCATCTACTAGGACTTCGCCTTTTGTACAATCGTAGAATCTTGGGAATAGATTTACTAGTGATGATTTACCACTACCAGTAGAACCTAAGATACCGATTGTTTCGCCAGGATTGATTGTTAGGTTTAAGTTTTCTAATACTGGTACTTTAGGACTATCTGGGTATGCGAATGAAACGTTTTTAAGTTCGAGTTTACCTTTTACTTTTGTTTCTTCTTTGTATGGTCCATCTTTTATTACTGGAAGACTTGTTAGGACTTCGTTTATTCTGAACATAGATATCTGAGCACGAGACCAAGTTTGGAATAGATTTGCCATACGAAGTAAAGCATTAAGAATAGTTGAAGTGTATGTTATGGCTGCCATGATGTCACCAGTAGTTATACCACTTCCTGTTTTAATGTTTATTCCTCCAATATAGATAACTGCTACTATAGTGAAATTAAGAATTAAGTTAGATATAGGATTCATGTAACTAAATATTTTTAGAACAAATAGCTGAACTTTTGATAGTTCGTTGTTTGCTTTAGCGAATTTTTCTATTTCGAAGTCTTCTTTAACATAGGCTTTGATTACACGGGCACCACTAACGTCTTCTTGCATTATAGAATTTAGTTTATCTAATTTTTCTTGTAGTTCCTTATATTTAGGTTTAGTCTTTTTAAGAAAATAGATAATGAATACTATTATAAAAGGCATTGCACAACAAAGAATGATACCGAATGAAATGTCTAACATTAACATACAGATGATACCACCGATAAATAAGGCGATTGTTCTAATGAAACCACGTATTAGTTGACTTATTAAGTTTTGAATTTGGGTTATGTCGTTAGTTATTCTAGTTACTAGAGAACCTGTTGTAAATTCATGAGTTTGTTCAAATGATAAATTCATTACACGATCAAAACAATCTATTCTTAAATCGTTAGCGAATTTTTGAGAACATAATTGGGCAAAGACACCGCTTAAGATTCCACATAGTGCACCTATTGCTACTGCTCCTATCATAAGAAGACCAGTTGTAATTACTAAGTTTAGATTACCTACTCCGCCATTGCTTATACCTAGGACACCTTCATCAATTATTTTAGCTAATAATTGTGGTTGGACTAAGTCCATTAATACTTCACCTAACATAAATAAAGGTGCTAGTAAGGCGAAATACCAGTATTTTTTAAGATATTTTAATATCATGTTAACTCCTCCAATAAAAAATGCGTAATTCAACAAAGTTGGACTTACGCAATGATGCTACACACTTAGAAATAGTTTATCATTTGATGTGGTCTTTTTCAATACTAGTTGAAAGCTATTTCGACACTTAGTTGCTCATCAGCTATAGCTATATATAGGAAGATAATACCACTTATAGCAATAAGCAATGAACCAAGGAATGATAAGGTGGTTAGATTTCTTACTTTAGGGGTATCTGTTGGTTTTAAAGCTTTAACATCTTTAAAAGAATCTTGTAAGAAGTAAAAATATACTATTATAAGGATAGAAAAAATTAATATGGTTATTTTACGATATATCTCTTTACTTTCGTGATTACTATTAATAAAATAATCTCTTTCATAATGATTACCTATCCAACTCATAAAAATAATGCCTATATAAATAAGCCATATAAAGTCTTCAGTATCTAATTGTTCAAGTTTTCTTTCTAACTCTTCTCTACTCATACTTTATTGTATGAAGGTTTATTGTTTATGGGTATAATATATTTTAGATAATTGAATATAATTAAACGAGGTATTATATTGTATACGTAATGTAAATTAATTATTTTATAAATAATCTAATATTGAAATTGTAGTATAATTTTCTTTAGGAAGAGGTGTATATATGCTCGTCTTAGCGAAAGCTGCTATGGCTATGATGTTAGGTTTTATACTATCGATTGTAGCTGGTTTAATATTAATACCGTTATTTAAAAGAATTAAAGCTGGTCAGAATGTAAGTACTACTATAGGAGAAAGACATATGAAAAAGAATGGTACTCCTACTCTTGGTGGTTTTATATTCATTATACCTACTATAGTTACATTGCTATTATTAAAGTTTAAAGGAAGTATAGATATATCATACAACCTATTAATAGTTATGATAGTGTTTGTAGCTTATGGATTATTAGGTTTTATAGATGACTGGTTAAAAATAAAATATCATAATAATAAAGGTTTAAGTATAATGTTTAAATTACTTTGCCAAATGTTGATTGCGTTAGTATTCTTCTATATCTATATTACTAATGGAGGTTCTCCTGTTGTAGAGATATCTTCGATAGGACTTAGATTAGATTTAGGATGGATATATGGATTATTTATATTATTCTTATTAGTTGGTTCTTCTAATGCTGTTAATATAACAGATGGATTAGATGGATTAGCTGGAGGATTATCTGCTATTGCTTTTTTAGCGTATGGATTACTTGCTTGGAATGCTAGTTGGATGGAAGGTGCTCAAGAAGTTGGTATTTTCTGTTTTGTACTTGTAGGTAGTTTATTAGGTTTCTTAGTATTTAATTCACATCCTGCTAAAGTATTTATGGGAGATACTGGTTCACTTGCTTTAGGTGGAGCACTTGCTGCGATTGCAATACTTACTAAACATGAGTTGTTACTTGCTGTAGTTGGTGGCGTATTTGTAGTTGAAACGCTTACATCTTTAGTACAAATGATATCTATTATTTATTTTAAAAAGAAAATATTTAAGATGGCTCCCCTACATCATCATTTTGAACAATGTGGTTGGGAAGAAAGAGATATTGTTAAAGTATTCTATGTAATTGGTTTGTTATTAGCAATGGCTGCTATTACATATGGTGTTTGGTTATAGAACGTATATTTAGGTATACGTTTTTTTTATTAAAAAAAATACTTAATTTATGTTAAGTATTTCTTTATTTGGAAATGATTTAAATAGTTTTTCGTTAGTTATTGCTTTGTCGTGACCAACGAAAGTTATACTTGGATTTTCTTTTAGTATTTTATTAATAGAGTCTTTAGCACTAGTACAATCTTGGTTTTGGAATGCTACTGAGGCTTTTTTACCTCTATTTACTAAGGCATCACCAACAAATAAGTAGTCTTTGTATTTGATACCGATTGAACCGTTAGTATGTCCTTTTAATGAAATTATTTTTAATTTACAACCGTATTTATTAAGTATTTGATTATCTTTTAGTAAGTAATCTACTTGGTATTCATTAGGAATGAATTTTTGCATTCCCCAGTTCATTAATTTAGTCCATAAAGTAAACTTCTTAGATAGTGGTTCTGATTTGATATTAGTATTATCGATGTTATCTAAGTCTAACTCCCCTATTGCGACTTCACAGTTATATAGTTTTTTTATGTAAGCAACATTCCAAGCATGATCGACATGAACATGGGTTAGGATGATTAGTTTGATATTGAATTGATCTAACCATTTTTTTAGTTTTCTTTTCATACATATGAAACCTGTATCAATAAGAATATCTCCATTTTTACCTTTTATTACGTATACATTAAAGTAATAGAAACGTTTTTGGAATACGTTGTTATATTGTTTTTTCATAGTAATTATTTGATTCTTTTTAGTTTAGCAACAAAGAATCCTTCATAGTATTTGGTTGGTTTTACTACTAATGTTCCGTTTAATGTAGTTGGTAATGTTGGTAGGTCTTGGTAGTTAGTTAAATCTAGGGGAATTAGTTCGACGTTATCATTTAGAATATTTTTTATTATTTGTTCATTTTCTTCTTCTAAGATACTACAAGTTGAATAGATAAGTTCTCCACCTACTTTAAGATGTTTTAAAGCTTCGTTAATGAGAGATGTTTGAAACTTGATTGAACGAGTTACTAAGTCTTCATTGAAATTATTGAAGTCATTATTTACGAAAGTTCCTGAACCGCTACATGGAGCGTCTAGAAGAATTTTATCGAACATAAAATATTCGTTTAAGTTACGAGCGTCGGTATTAAGAACTGATACTTTTTTAGCACCTTGTTTATCGATATTATATTGTAAGCGTTCACTACGAATTTTATTTTTTTCTATGGCAGTTATCATAGCTTTGTTATTAGATAATGCTGCTATTTCGGTTGTTTTTCCTCCAGGGGCAGCGGCCATATCTAAGATAAGTTCGTTTTCTTGAGGATTTAGAAATAATGGTGGTAGTTGAGAAGAAAGACTTTGAAGGTAGATTTTTCCTTCGTTATAGATTTCTAGTTGTTTTAGTTCTTCTTCGTTTTTATTAGTAATTACTAAAGCATTTTCGTACCAAGATATTTCTTCGTATGTGATATTGTTTTCTGTTAGGATTTTTAAGATTTCTTCTTTATGAGATTTTATTGTGTTAATACGAAGTGATACTACTTTGTTTTCTTCGTATCCTGATAATATCTCGTTAGTTAGTTCTTCACCATATTGGTTGATTAGTTTTGTTTTAAAAATTTCAGGTATCATAGTTCACCTCTTTAAATCATTGTATATTTCGTCCCAAGTTTTGACTCTTGTTATGTCTCCAGTATCTAGTTTAGAATTTATAGGAGAAGTCATTAAATAACAACGAATACCATGTTTAGATAAATCTTGTAAGACTTCTAAACTATCATCAACAAAGACTTCGATATTGTTGTTTAGGCAGTATTCTAGTTTGTTATATGCACCGATGATTACTTTGTCAAAAGGTATTTTATTCTTATTGAAAGAATCTATTGTTATTTGTTCGGCATTACATCCTTTTATAGTAGTTATTCTTGAACTGATGAAGATTATTTCATTACCTTCTTCTTTTAGTTTGGTTATTACTTTTGATGCGTTAGGAAGTGGTTCGCAATCTTCAAGAACATTTTTGTAATACATATCAAAGAATTCGAATTTTGTTTCTTCTGTCCAACCAAATAGAGCATTCATATAATATCTATCTTTTATTTCACCGAAATTAAAATTTACTGGTGGTCTTTTTAAGATTTCTTCATTAAATATATTTCCATATTTAATCATGGATTTAACTGTTACTACAGTAGTGTCATCAATGTCTATACCTATTTTCATGTGTTACTCCTTTTATCTTGTTACTGTTTGTTTATAGAAATATAATCCTTCTTCTTTTAGTTCTTCTAATATTTTTTTAATATTGCATGTTACTGTTGATTCACCGTATTTGTTGTCTTCTTGACTAAATGTATCCCATGCTGTTAGTAGTTCAGTTACCTTAGGAACATTGTTTTCTTTAAGGATTTTTTCATATTTTTTTATATCATTACTTATTAAGTTTAATACATTGTATTTATACTTCATTAGTTCATTTACTGGTTTGTGGGTTGCGAAACCAAATGCAACCATTCCATCTTCTATTAATTCTTCATACTTATTTAAAATACTTAATGCTTTTTTCTTGAGTTAGATTATCTAAATAATATATGTTGCTGTGCAAATCAAATATGTTACCATTTTCATCTAATGGTTCTTCTTTTTTGGTACAAGGAACTTCAAGAATAAAAAACAAATCTTCTGATGTTCTTTTTATAAATTCTTCAAATATTTTTTTGATTTTTGGAGCATTAATATTCATTATTATACTTTGATAGTTAATTGTTTCTTTTGATAGTTCGTATCCTTCATTTAGTATTTCAGGATTTGGTACTTGAGCCCCTTTTATCATTTGTAACATAAGATTTACTCCTTATCGTAATCATCTAAAAATGAATGTCTTTCACCGTCTTTGTAGTAACCTAAGACACAATTTAGATTGATGTTATCTAGAGATTTGAATATATTATGATCGATGTCTTTATATTTAGTACGTAGATCAGCGATTAGGGCTTTCATTTCTTTTCTTTTACTTAGGCCTTCGTGATCACGTGACATTTCGGTAAAACGACAAGCGCAATTTAAGAATTCTAGCTCGTTATAGTTTTTCCATGCTAAGATATCTGCTTCTTTAATTAGATACATTGGACGAATTAATTGCATACCATTAAAATTGTCACTATATAATTTTGGAATCATAGTTTTTATTTCAGCACCATAAAGCATTGATAAAAGTGTTGTTTCAATTACATCATCGAAGTGATGGCCTAGAGCGATTTTGTTGCAACCTAGTTCTTGAGCTTTATTATATAGGTGTCCCCTTCTCATACGAGCACACATATAGCAAGGATTTTCTGGATTTAGTGAGTTAGCTACTTCGAAGATATCTGTTTGGAATATTTCGATTGGGATGTTCATTAATTTAGCATTGTTTTCGATGTATTCACGATTCTTTTCGTTGTATCCAGGATCCATTACGACATAATGAGCTTCAAATGGTATTTGGCCATGTCTTTTTAGTTCTTGAATAAGTTTTGCTAAGAGGAATGAGTCTTTACCACCACTGATACAAACCATAATATTGTCATTTTCTTGAATTAGTTCATAGTCTTTGATGGCTTTAATAAATTTAGACCAGATTTCTTTACGATATTTTTTGATAATACTTCGTTCTATTTCACGATATTTTTCCATAGTAATTCCCCTTTCGTGTCGTTAATATAATAACATATTTAAATAAAATGAAAAAGATTATCAAGTGATAATCTTTTTTTACTTTTTACCAAATGGTCTTCTGTTACGAGGAAACATTATTTTTTTAAAACCTCTTTCAGGTTCTTCATATGTATCTTCGAATGGTTTATCATTTTTCTTAACTATTCTTACACCACCTAGTGATTTGTGAATACATTCTTCTATTTCTTCGTCGCTAATCATTGTTTCTTCATATGTTACAAATAATTTTTGAATTACAAAACTTAGAGATGCTTCATATATACCATCTGTTCTATTTAGTTTGTCTTCTATTTTTTGAGCACAGTTAGCACAATCAATATTACTTAATTTATAAGTGTTCTTTTTCATATAAATCCCCCTAAAACTAATATGTATTCTAACATAAAAGTATTAATTTGGGAATTTTTTTGCTTTTGATACAATTGATTATATTATTAGCTACACTTTTCGTCTGTACTACACATATTTTCTGGATAATATAGTTCTTTAAACATATTGTAGTATATTTCGTATAATTCGTTATATTGATTTTTTGTTAATTGATCATATTTAGTTTGATTTTCTTCTAATTGGATTGGTGAAACTACCTCAGAAACAATTTGACCATTTTTAATAGTTATAACATATGGAATGTATATTCTTTTTTCGTTAGTGTTATAGCTAGTATCATCTTCATCTTTTAGAATGTAATCACTTAAATAATCTTTTAAAGCATTTAATAGTCTATAGTAGTCTTCTGTTCCATGATTGATTTCTATTAATGTTTTATTTTCAATTTTAAAATTTGATTTTTCGTTATCTAGATTTAAGTAATATATTGTATCAATGTTTAAATTTACTGCTGCATCTAACATTACTGGTACAGCATTACGGCACCATGGACACCAATTTGCTCCTATATATATAATAGCTTTGTCGCTTTTTAATAATTCTAATGCTTTTTTTATGTCTATATATACAATGGGATTTTCTTCACTAATTGTAACATTATTGTATGTTGCGCCATCTGATTCTCTAATTGTGTTATTTAATGATTCATATTCTTCTTTAAACTTGATTGCATCAGTTTTTTCGAAATTATTTGATGCATTATTATTTTTTGTTAAGAAAAAACTACCAATTACAATTAATATGCTTGTAATAATTAGGATTATAATTATTTTTGTTTTTTTCATTTTTTACCTTCTCTCTTAATGAGATTTTACTTTTGTTTATAATTATGAGCAATAAATTTGAGGTTGAAAAAACTCAACACGTGGTTGAGTTAAAAATATTATTTATATATTTTTGATTATTTTTTTATTTCACTATAATAGAT